>JAUHXX010000249.1 GCA_030426825.1 Bacteroidia bacterium
GTCTCTGTAACAACACCTTTTCCTCTACCTCCTGCATGAATTTGTGCCTTAATCACAATTCCATCTGTTCCTGTTTCAGCCTGTAACTCTTTAGCTTTGGTTAAAATGTCAGCAGCATTGTCAACAACAACACCTCTCTGAACAGTAACGCCATGGCTTGCTAATATTGATTTTCCTTGATATTCGTGTAAGTTCATTCTGGTTTATTTTTTAGATGGTTTAAAGTTAGTTTTAATCGTGGAATATCCAAAAATAAGAGCGATAAATAATCTCACATGGGATAATTTAATTGTTCGAGATTTACAAAAGCCTTGTGAATGATTCAATTAAGCATTTTAGGTTTATCGTTTAATTCATTCCGATTATCGATTGTTGATAAAAACTTAACGATAAAACCATTGAAGATCAATCAATATTTAGCATTTTTGAATTCGATTAAAAAAAATAAAAACGAATAAAAATGGGATACTACAAAACAATTGACGGTGTAAAGTATGATGCAGAAATCATTGAATTAGCTGAAAAATTAACTGATGGTCAAGGAGACGGAAGATTATCTGTTGATGACGCTGGACAGTTATTAGAAGCTGTAAAAGATGGTGGGTCTTACACGGACATTGAAAAAGACACAATGGCTTACGTTAGAGACAACTTTAAATGGACTGATGCTGCTGATGAGTGGTTTAGAACTGAAATTAGAAAATGGGCTGCTACTAAGTAGTTGATATTTTAAATTTTTGAATTAAAACTCTGACTTTCAATTAAAGTCGGAGTTTTTTTTTTGGCTTAAGGTTTATAAATAACCAGCTACCCAATATCCTGCATAGCCCGCCCATTCATGAATTAAACTATTCCAACTTGACATTGTACTGACGTTTGGAATAATATATTGATCAAGTTTATAACCTCTTGTTTCACCAGTATAATGGTCCGTTGTGAAACAATCAAAATTATCAAACCCTGCTTTTTCGAAAATTGCGCTAGATCTTCTCATATGTAATGCTGATGTCACGAGCAAAATGGATTCTATTTCGGGGTGATTTACGAGCACTTTCTTTGTTTCCACTGCATTTTCATAAGTGTTCTTAGACTTTGTTTCAACTAAAATATCTGCATCTGGAATGCCATTTTCTATTAACACTTTTTTAAACTGATTCGCCTCATCAAGACCATCACTTAAAATAAAACCATTTGCTCCAGAAATGAGTATTTTATCAACTTTTCCGAGATGATATAGATTGATGGCTTGCCAAATTCTGTCTCCACCTCTTCTGATACTTAATCGCTCATGGCTATTGTCCCATTCTGCCATCCCGCCCAAAACGACTGCGCAATCGTAATGTCCAACTTCTTCAATTTTTGTCCCTTCAGTCTCCCACAACCTTGCGAACTCAAGAAATATCACAGAGTTTGAAAAAAAAAGCAACGAAAAAATACCCGTTCTAAAACTCCATTTTGATAAAAAAGGCTTTTTTGAAAACCACGCAATTAAAAAAGCGAGCACAACCCAAGAAAATGGATGTGTAAGAAATGAGAATATTTTTGAAATAATAAAAAACATGTATCAGTATGCGAAGATAATTTAGTTTGAAATATATTTGCAAGAAAAACTCTATGCAAGATACTGATACACTCATCACTTATGCGAATGAACAGCATGCAGCTGCGAATGCCAAAACCGTCTACGATATGGATTGGTTCATAGATAAAGCCGTTGAATATGGGACAAATGTAGTAATTGCGGTTGCCGTTCTTGTCATTGGAATGTTCATTGCCAAAAGAATTACGAAAGTATTCGCGAATGTGCTAACCAAAAAAGAATTTGACGCATCCCTTCAAAAGTTCCTGTTAAGTCTAGTTTCTATATCATTACGAATATTGGTGGTAATGAGTGCACTCGGACAACTGGGTGTTGAAATGACGTCATTTGTTGCTCTAATTGGTGCTGCCGGTTTAGCAATTGGTATGGCTTTTTCAGGAACTCTAGGAAATTTTGCAGGAGGGATCATGATATTAATTTTCAGACCATATAAAGTGGGTGATTATGTATCTGCTCAGGGCGAGGAAGGAATTGTTCATGAAATTCAAATTTTTAATACCATTATATTAACGCTAGATAATAAAACGGTAATTGTTCCCAACGGGGCCATGGCAAACGGAAACATAACCAACTTTACCATGCAAGACAAACGAAGAGTTGATTTTGTAGTTGGTATTGGATATGGAGACGACTATAAGAAGGCTAAAGAAGTTTTAGAAAGATTCATTTCGGAAGATGATAAAATATTGAAAGACCCTGCCCCATTTATAGGGCTAGGAGAACTCGCAGATAGTTCAGTAAATATAACCCTAAGAGTTTGGGGTAAGACTACTGATTATTGGGATATCTATTTTAAAATGAACGAGAAAATTTATACCGAATTTGGTAAAGAAGGCCTCAATATTCCATTCCCGCAAATGGATGTTCATGTTCACCAAACAAACTAATAAATAAAAAAAGCCCCTTGCAAACGCGAGGGGCTTTTTGTTTTAGGTTAACCGGTTTAAATCAGTACTAATTATTGCAGGTACACTTTCTAACTTCTCCTGAGCCTGTGATATCCACATTCTTTTCAGGATCTCCTTCATAGCATATATCTCCACTACCCGCAATTTTAACGTTCAATTGTTTCACTGCATTCACATTTACGTCTCCAGATCCGTTTATTGAGATATCAATTTCATTGGTTTTCATACTCCCTACCCATACATCTCCAGAGCCATTGATAGTGATGCGACCCGTTGAAGCAGACCCTGAACTTTTCAATGCAACATCACCTGAACCAGATAATTCAATATTGTAAGAGCTAGGTTCAATTCTTGATAATACGATATCCCCTGAACCCAGCAGCGATAAGTTGAGCTCATCTGATTTTAATCGATCATCTGAATGAACCACTGCAGAGCCTAACACTTCAATTGACTGGATACTTGGCATGGTCAATTCTATTTCTACAATTTGACGCTTAGCAACTTTATTGTATTCTTTTTCCATCCCTTCTTTTATTCCAATTGTCATCACACCATTTTTAATGGTATATTCTATCACGTTTTCTAATTCAGATTGCAAGACCTCTGTTTCATACGAGTCTCCCAATAACAGTTCAACATCACAATTAATTCCAACCACAATTGAATGAAAGGTACCCACTGGTTTTCTATCCAAGGGAGCGAACATTTTTTTGGTCGTGACCTCAGGTTCAATTACTTCAGGAATTTCAGCAATGATTTTTTCTTCAACGATTATAGGCTCAACTACCTCTTCCACTGCTGTTTCTTCTACATAATTAATAATCGATCTATCATTTACCAATTCAATTGCAGGCAGCTTATCCGTTTCTACAATCTCCAGCTTTGTTTCTGCTGTATGTATTACTTCTTCATTCTTTGAATTCCCGGCGTTTAACATTAACACAGTTGCCGTAACTGCAATTCCACTTACTATCATAATTGACAAAAATTTGGTTTTACTAATTGTACTTATGGTAGCTATAACACCAGTTGTAGTAGCGGCAATAATTCCTGCTTGCACTTGATCAATAGACATATCCACCTTGGCCTTTTTGGCTTTATTGAATAAATGATCGATATTTTTATTTATCTCTTGCATGCTCTATTTATAAACTACTTCTGCTTCTTGAAGATTAGGTTCGTCTGTCATTAACACTTGTAACTCTTTTCGCCCTCTGCTTAAATTTACCTTTACAGATCCTTCAGAAATGTCTTGGATTTTCGCTATTTCTTTGATTGAAAATCCATTAATTTCAAAGAGGATTAACGCTTCCCTTTTCACTTCTGAGAGTTTGTCTAATTGTTCATATAAATATTCAATCTCTAGATCTTGTTCACCTTTATTACTACTTACAACATGGTTGACATTTTCATCATCCAAACTCAGTTCTTTCTTTTTACGAACTGTATTAAGAATAATATTTCGCGCCGTTGTGAAAAGAAAATACTTTAACGAATCTTTCTTTTCTATTTTTTCCCAATGTTGATAAGCCCTTAATGTTGATTCACTTACTAAATCTTCATAACTCATTACACCTCGTGCTCTAGCTTGACAAAAGCGCACAAAATTTTCATGTATGTTTCCATACTCCTTTAAAAAGGCTTTTTGTTTACGTTTGTCTTTTATTCTCACTGCAGTTAGAATCTGTTAATAAGAAACCTATCTACTGAAAAGGTAACAAAGAATTTAATTTTTTTCTAAAAGTCTGAATGCTATCAGTAGATTTTTAGCTGAATCTTCAGCAATTTTAAGAGATTTCGTTTCGATTAATTTCTTTACCGAAACTACGATATCTTCATTGGAAAAGTCATTATCCCGCAAATAATGAACGAATTTTAAGATTTTAAAAGCATCAAACCAAGCATAAAATCTTTTATTAAAAGATGACTCGTCTTTAGTATTTGCTCTTATTTCAACAATTGCATCTAGCATATTTATTTCTTGAATAAAACCAATGGCTGATGGATGCAATGCTGTTATATCCAGGTCATTTTCATAAAGTAAATGCACTTGATCAGTGATTTTTCTTAATTCTTGAAATATTTCAAACCGGTAAGTTAGATAATGTTGATCTCCGGTTGCTACCCAATCACCAATCGCTTTTCCAGTGCCAAACGGCACCCGATCTGAAATTCTAGGAGATGGAATAACGGCGGCCGATTTCATCTCAGTAAAATCTCCCAGGGCAATTATTTTGTGGATAAAATAAAAATCTTCACCTGCCTTTCGCTTATTCATCCCACCTTGCTTTTGATACGCAGAGCTTCTCACTGCCATGCTAGATCCTACAGTGTGAAACGCATAAGGCAAATTACAATAACGTAAACACTGATTGTAGTATCTGAGATGTAATTCATAGTTAATAATCCCTCGATAAATTTCGGCATTGAATTCTTCACCTTCAATCGGATGTTCATAGTGAATTGAACAACCTGGGCTTTTAGGAAACAGATAAAAATGGCGCTCAATTTCTACTAAATAATTTGATGTGCATTCAGCATCTGCATCAAAGCAAACTATAATTCCGTCCTTATCAATTTCATGAAATCGGTGAACGGCTTCATCCATCCCAATTTTTCTTGCCAAGCCAACTCCAGCATGTTTTTTAGGTAAATCAGGAACATGGATTAAATAAAAATCGATCTCTCCTTGATACGTATTTTTCCAGCAGTCAAAATCTTGGATACTTTGCAAATTTTTGTTTCGAATTTCTTCAGATTCAACTTCGCTACTATTGACCACCAAGATTACCTCAACTTTTGATTGGGGTAAATCACAATTCGCTAAAGCAGATAATGTTGTAATGATATCAGGCTCGTTGTAACAAGGGATTACAACAATTATCCCAAGTTCTGAAGATGGACTTTCTTTTATTTGATGAGGAATAAAACCGTATTTATTCAAATAAAAATTGCTCATCAAGGGGCAATTCTATACGTTTTCCAAGAATCAGATTGTTTTTGATAGCATAATCTATCATGTAGCCGTCCCACTCTACCTTGCCAAAATTCGAAATAATGAGGTTGAATCAAATATCCTCCCCAATGTGGAGGACGTGGTACTTCATTCGGAAATTTCTTTTCAAAAAAGGCCACTCTTTCTTCAAGTGATGCTCTGTTATCAATTTCTGAACTTTGTTCTGAAGCCCAGGCACCAATCTGACTGAGTCTCGGTCGAGCTGCAAAATAATCATCAGATATTTGGCTTTCAACTTTTATGGCAGTGCCTTCTATTCTGACTTGTCTTTCGCAGCAATCCCAATAAAACAAAGCAGAAACTTTCTGGTTGCCATCAATTTCGTTG
>JAUHXX010000250.1 GCA_030426825.1 Bacteroidia bacterium
TGAAATCATGGGCTCATCTTCTCCGCTTGAAGTATTTACTCCTAAGCCTAAACATTTTGGTCTTTGCCATTGATCTCCAGATTTAGTGCTGTACCAAATGTCTCCATCATATCGTGGCATTCCATTATAAGTACCGCTATATCCAGACCATACCTGCCCACCTCTGTCACTCATAAAATATAGATATTTACCATCAGGAGAAATTGACAAATTGGTCTCTCTTGCCAGCGAGTTCACGGCATGAATTTTTTCAATCAGGATTTTATCCTTGTGATCAAGAATATCGTTTTGAGCAAGGACATGAATTGAACTCAAAACAAACAAAAACGTGATATACTTAAACAAATTCAAATCTTTAATCTATTAAAATTAGGACTTTACGGCTCGAAATATACGAAATTTAACTCTTCAATTTCTTCATCTTATTCAATGCAATTTTGAGGCCAGAATGTGAACGAACTAAAGATTTTGGTTTAAACTAACTAAATTAGCACCATGAGATTAATTTTCATTTTAGGTATATGCTTGGTGATATTTTCCTGCAAAAAGAATGAGGAAAAAGCAATTCAGACCTGGCAACTAAAACAATATGTGGAATTTGATAGCCTGGGCGATCGAACTGAAGGCTTTTCATATAGTGAAGAATGCCCATTTAAAAATTTTGAAATTAAAGAAAATACCTGGAGCAAATATGATGTTGATTGCGGAGGAGTTCAAATAGATATAACGGAGGGTTATTATTCTGTGGATGAAGATACCTTAATTGTAGATGGGCTTGACCTGAATGGGAATAGCTATGCTGACTGGTATTTAATAAATCGATTGACCAGAAAAAAAATGGAAATAGAATTAATTCGTTCTAAAGATGTTAATGGTGAATGGCAGTGGGTTGATAAACGTACATATTCATATGTTAAGTCTTGAAAATCTTTAAAAAAACAGTCTACATTTTTTGGTTACTTACAATTTTTGGGTTGTTAATTTTTGCCATTTGTTATCCTGACTTTTTTGAAGTAGATAATTTAAAAGCACTTTTTTATAGCTATCAAGGACAGGTTCTTTTTCTATATATCACTGTCTCAATCTTAAGAGGTTTCTTTTTAATCCCGAGCACTCCTTTTGTACTGCTAGGTGTAATTTTATTTACGAATTCACCTTGGATGGTATTTGCAATTTCAATGATTGGAATTATTGTTTGTACCACCGCACTTTATTATTTTTCTGACATTCTTGGATTTAGTGAAAAACTTAAAAAAAGTTTCCTAAAAAAATGGAGTTATGGACAGCACGGTTAGGTTCACCGTATTCGACTTTGTTCGTTCTGGTTTGGTCTTTTTTTCCACTCGTACCCACCGATTTAATTTGTTATGTTGCCGGAATCGTAAAGATGCCCTTTAAATATCTGTTAATAGGGGTTGTGGTGGGTGAGTCAATTTTGGTTTATTGCTACGTTTTTCTAGGTGCGGAATTCTTGAATTTTTTAGGATAAAATAAATCCCGTCTCGGCCGAACCAAGACGGGATTCCCATGAAAAAATCTACTATTACTAATGCTTACTAAAAAAAATAATAGCGTTTATATAAGTAAGACACAGTTAAGACTGAAAAGTTACAATTAGGTTTATTTTATTTTCGAATAAAGGTGAGAACAGTGTTCAAGTAATTCTGTAAACCCATTACCAATGGGATGTCTGAGTGATTTGCTTTTTCTATTCTTTGTGCTTCTTTATAACTTCCTGAGTGATTGGCATAAATTAATTCACCATTATTTAGTTCTATATAATCATCATCAACACCATGAAACCATAAATAAGGAACCTTTACATCTTTCATATTCTCAGCATTTGTAAAATTTAACTCTGTCACAAAATCACCATCCACATTTAATAATACAGATGATTGGGCAAGGTTTTCTACGGATGCCAAGGGTGACTCACAAATGAGTTTTGAGGGTTTAAAATCTGTTCGATAAGCAGTTCTTTCAATCATTGGTATTGCGCCTAAACTATAACCATAAAAAATAGCGTGATCTTCATTCAATCCCATTTGAATTAACCAATCTAATCCGGCATCAACATCCTCTGTTAAGCCAGTTTCTGATGATTTTCCTTCAGACATTCCGTAGCCACGATAATCAATCATAAAAACACCATAATTATACTGACCTCCCAAGTTTGCAAGTAGTGCACAACGTGTCCAATAGTTGTCCATGTGTGCTGATTGTCCGTGCCCGTAGTATATTACAGTATCGGTTTTAATTTTTGATGTGTCTCCAATGTATACGCCATATATCGTATAGGTTTCTCCGGTTTCTTGATCAACCGAGGTTAGCGGAATAAGATATCGTTCAACTGGGTCTAGGTTGTAGTCATCACTTAATACTATTTCTCCATCAGGGTATTGCTCAAATTCATATTCTTCTAGGGTCTTGCTTGGAAACGCCAGTCCATCCAGCACCACTTTTTTGCAAGACAAGCTACTGATAAGAATAAGGCTAAAAATAACTAGTCTTCTCATTTTTTAAAAGTTAAAGGGTATCTGAATCCAAGATAAATTCCGGTTGCACCGTATTTACCTAAAATACTTTTATACGGAACAAATGCGGTAGAATTATCAACATAAGGAGCTAAAAACTTCATTTCGAAACTAAATTGCCAGGGTTTATTTTTACCCTTAAGCAGGTGGCCAATTTGAGGATTGAAAATCCAGTGATGACCTTGAGCTTGATCATCTGCTTTGTTTTTTTTCAATTCAAAATAATTATTGATTCCGATATAAAAGTAGTTATGTCTTTTACCATAATTCCAATAAGCATTTGCATCTAGCATTGGCCATAATCTCGCTGATTTATCGTCAAAATTATAAATGAAGTTGAATGCTGGAGCAACAGATAAATTCGGCACATATTTTTTTTGGTCTAGCACTTTAAATGTAGCACCAAAATCCATTTGAAAGTTACCAAAGAATGCTGCAGTTGTGTGCCATCCGCCATGTATTGTAATGTTACTGTCTATACCATATCCGGCTTCAATTGTTGTTAGTGGCAAGGGAATAGGTGCTCCTGTATATTCAATTACTGAACCACCAAATCCAGCTCCTAGTGAGAGCTCATTTTTGTTCAAAGGTTCAACAAATCTACTTTGAGCGCATGAACTAAATAAAACAATGATAAACAGATATATAAAACCTTTCATGCATCAAAAATACGATAAATATATTTACTGTGCATGCATAACAATAAGAAATGTTTATACCTGCTTAAACTCCAAAGTGATTATTAAGATAGCCGATTGATGTGCGATCAAATACATCTTGCATTTCTCGATCAAAAAACGTTGAAACCTTTAATGAGTCAAGTCTCAAATCAGTGGCGATAGCTTTACATTTTGCTATTTCTTCTCTTGTGATTTCATTGTCAATGCACATTAATGTTAGGCAACGTTGGAACTGTAAAACTCTTGATTTTAAATCTAAAGGCGCACTTAATTGAGAAGGTTTATCCATTAAGCGAGTCAACTCTTTTTGGCTTATTCCTAGTTGCTGTGCTACCCAAAAAATATAGCTTACCTCTGCTATATTTACTATCCCATCTGCTCGCGCTACATCTATTAATTGTGAAACAATACTGTATTTTTCTTGTGTACTTTGATATGCCATAAAACAATTTTAATCAAAAAATGACAGCTGATAAATACTTAGAAGCTATAATTTCTTCCAGTTTATATTCATCAATGTATAGATTTGACAAACGAATCTACTGTGATTGCTTTATGATAGGCGAAAGATTGGCTAATTTTGTGCTATGATGAGCTTTGACTACCGAGAGATTGACTTACCTATTGTAGATGTTCTTGAGAACATTAAGCAATCTTTAATAAATGACACCACGCTTATTGTTAAAGCGCCGCCAGGTGCCGGTAAAAGCTCAATTGTTCCTTTAGCCCTGTTAAATGAAGAATGGTTGGGAGATCAAAAAATCATCATTCTCGAGCCAAGACGATTAGCTGCAAAGTCGATTGCCACCAGAATGTCTGAATTATTGGGAGAACAGGTTGGAGGTAGAGTAGGATATAGAATTCGTTTTGACACCAAAGTTTCTTCAAGCACTCAAATTGAGGTGGTTACCGAAGGGATTTTGACTCGAATGTTACATCAAGATAATGGACTTGAAGGAGTTGGAGCAGTGATTTTTGACGAATTTCATGAGCGTAGCATTCATGCCGACATTGCAATGGCATTGTGCCGTGAGAGTCAACAAATTTTGAGACAAGATTTGCGAATTGTGGTAATGTCTGCAACTTTAAACATGCCTGAACTATCAGAATTGTTAGAGGCAAGTGTTGTTGAAAGTGAGGGACGGCAATATCCGGTGAATATCGAGTATTGTGGAGATGCCGATTGGAGAATATTACCTGAAATGATCAGTAAAATTGCCAACACTGCTGTAAACAAACACGAAGGAGATATTTTAGTTTTTTTGCCGGGTCAGGCTGAAATTAGAAAAACAGAAGAATTACTCAAAAGGTCTTTGAAAGGAATAAAGATTTGTCCCCTCTACGGGCAATTAGCTCCAGCTAAGCAAGCGGCAGCTATTTTTCCTGATCGGGAGGGGAATAGAAAAGTGGTTTTAGCCACAACAATTGCCGAAACCAGTTTGACCATAGAAGGGGTATCTGTCGTGATAGATTCTGGGTTTACAAGAATTTCTCGTTTTGATCCCAAGTCAGGTTTATCTCGTTTAGAAACGGTACAAGTTTCAAAAGATTCGGCAGATCAGAGGGCAGGCCGAGCAGGACGATTGGGTCCTGGTCATTGCTATCGGATGTGGACGAAAGTGGCACAATCTAGATTAAAAGAACAAGCCGTTCCTGAAATTGAACAAGCTGATTTATCAAGTTTAGTGCTTGACCTTGCTCACTGGGGAATCATGGATGCCAATCAGTTGGCTTGGTTGAGTCCACCACCAAGAGGAAATTTAGCTCAAGCCAGTGAATTATTACACGACTTGGGTGCTCTAGCAGATGATAGAATTACAGAACACGGCAAAGCAATTCACCGTATTCCCACTCAGCCTAGAATTGCTCATATGTTGATAAAGGCTGAAGAATTAGGGATGATTTCGTTGGCAACAGATTTGGCTGCAATTATGGAAGAACGAGATCCAATGTCTAAAGAAACAGGGATTGATATTAACATGCGAATATTAGCTTTAAGAAAACAACGTCAACTCAATTCTTTTGCAAGAGGATTTTCAAAAATTGAAAAAGTCGCAAAACAATACCGAAGTTTTTTCTCAATTGAGGCGGATAATGATCCTATTGATGAATTGGAAACCGGTTTACTAATCGCAAATGCTTATCCAGAAAGAATTGCGTATGCGCGTCCAGGAAATAATGCGCAGTTTCAAATGGCTAACGGCCGTTACGCAGCGGCTGGGCATCAAGATGATTTGGCCCATGAAACTTGGCTTGCAATAGCCAATGTTAATGATCGAGATAAAAGTGGACGCATTTTTTTAGCTTCTCCCGTTGATCCTTCCGATTTAAAGGATATGATAAAAATTGAAGAGGTCATTAAATGGGATACACGAGATGGAGGATTGATTGCGGCTGAAGAGACACGTATTGGAAATATCGTTTTAAGAAGCAAGGCGCTACCTGATCCGGACAATTCAGAATTGGTTGATGCAATTGTTCGAGCTATTGTGAAAGAGGGAGATCATTTATTGGATTGGAATGATGAGGTTGAGCAATTATTAAACAGAGTAAATTCCTTGAAGAAATGGAATCAATTCAAAACTTGGCCTGATTTTAATAAGGAGGTTTTGATTAAAACCAATGCCAATTGGTTAAGC
>JAUHXX010000005.1 GCA_030426825.1 Bacteroidia bacterium
AAGCACTGGCCATTTCAGTTGATGCGTAAGTTGAGTAGCAATCAATTCCCCAGAGATCTTTAATTTTTTGACCGATCACATTCAAGCTCAAGTCCTCATTTCTTAGGGGTTGACCAATGGCAATGACCTTTTTTAAGGATGAGTTTTTATAATCGATATTATTGGCCTTTGCATAATCAATCAAGCTTAAAATGAAAGTTGGGATGGCGATAATGACGGTAGGTTTAAAACGGATTATAGAATCCCAATGCAAAGCTGGTGAGCTTGCCCCTACTCGAACTAAACCTGCCCCTAACTTTCTGACTCCTTCGGCATAAGCCAGACCTGCCATAAAGCGTTTGTCCATGGTGACTGCCAGCTGAAAAATGTCATCAGCTGTACAGCCGGCCTTTGCCAATGAAGAAGCCTCATTATGTGCAAGACGTTGTATATCATTTGCCGTTAAACAGACTTGAACGGGGTTTCCAATTGTACCTGATGTCGTAGTAAATTCGGCAATATGCGAAGTAGGTACGGCTAAAAATTCTTGAGGATGTTCTGCCAATTGCTTTTTGATAGTAGTTGGAATGTTTTTCAAATCCTCCAAACTATCAATACCCGTAATTCCGTGCTGAGTAAAAAGAGATTGATAATATTTTGAGTGCTCATTCAAATAGGCAAACAAACGTTGCAATTGATCGAGTTGATACGATTCACGAATCGACTTATCAGCATAGTCTAAACTAGAATTTTCAGTGCTCACACTCATTTAATAAACCTTTAATTTTATTCTCTTCTTCTATTGAAGCTAATTCTTTAGTTAAAGCAATTTCAAAATACTTTTTAGCCAAATCCAATTTATCCAAATCTAAATAATACTGACCTAAGGTCATATAGGTTATATAACTTTCAGGATTTGAAGTAATGAATTTTTCTTCGTCAGTTGATGACAAATCGTAATGAATTCCAATCATGAAACTATCAAATAGTTGTTTCTTAATTTCTTTATAAAACTCAAAATCCGCATAATCTTTTGTGCTTAAAAAAGGATCCGCGCCAATCGTTAATGAATCAATATATAATTTCTTATTGAGATCTCGTTTTCCAGCTAAAGCAAATACCTCATCTAAATCATAACAAATAAAATTCCCCAATTGATAAGGGTTTGTAGAAATCCACATCTTTTTTTCTTGTGGTTTAAACACCACACTGTGATGAGCAATTAATTGGTTAATCGCTTTCGGATTCCCCATACCCAATTCAGTGCCATCTATGCCTTTTTGATCTCTCAAAATCTCTACAGTTTCATTTAAATCTAGCGGTTGTTTAGAGCTTACTAATTGATCTAAACGGTCAAAACGGTATTGCGAATCAGAATTAGAAATGTTGTCTTTATTGATTTTTTGATCTTTAAACGTAGCACTTTGATAGTGATTCGTACAATAGATTTTTCCTTGATTTGATTCGTACACATCTATTGATTCTGGACTTTTTTCAATTAAAACCGTTTTATTATCAATGGCAGATGTTACCATAATTGTCTCTGATACAAACACTTCTCTTTTTCTAGCAATCACTATTGCTTCTTCAATCGTTGTTGCATATTGCAATATTTCACGCGTAAGAATTGAGATTGGTGTCTTCGTTTTTGAGGGCAATTCTGATTTTGAAGCATTGATGGTAACACTCAACCCCGACTCGTTCATACCTGAAACAACGCCCATTAATCCTGCCCATGAATACATGGCAAATTGATTGCCTTCATCAGGTTTGATAAAGGTCAATACTTTTTCTTGAGAGAACTCGTCTCCAACATAAAAGTCAAAATTTCTACCTACCAATAAAGATGAATCCGCCGAAAATTCGTCATTAACAGAAAACGAGGTGCAGCCCACCATGTTATAATCTTTTAAAGCATGGCCGATATCATGGGCCGCATGATAGTTTAAGATGCGATAATACTTAGGGCCAACACTTGTATCATATTCATCAGCAAAAGCATGCGATACGCCATAAATTTCTAATAAATATTCTTCAGGAATGTACTCTGTCATATCTCGATTGAAGAAGCCGATCATGACTCTAAGACAAAATCTCCAAAACGAATTGGGTACAATCTTCTCAATTTGATCAACAAAAAACACTTCTTGTTGTTGAACAGGTTCTTCTAATAATTTACCGTAAATGACCCCGCGCTCGAAGGCATCCCCCTCAACATAAACTTCCCAAAGCCCGTAATCATTTTTGACAGCCCAATTATTTCCAATCTTGTATTGATCTTCACCGATTTGCTCTCTTTCTAATTGAAGGCTGCTTAAATCTGATGGTTCGGGATAAGGAATAGGAATCACCCAACCCAAATACATCACCAATACAACGAGCATGAGAACCATGAACTCGAAGAAAAGATAACACCCTCTCCAAATAAAACGCAACACCTTTAACATTCGAGCTGAATTGATTGAAGCCAAAAATAGTAAGAATTACTTATTATCTTACCTATCAAATATTGATAAATAAAATCAATACCTTTGACTTAGACTGAACAGGAATTGACTTGGCACCAATCTTGTATTTAATTCAAAAAAATTAAAAATTAGTTATGAAATCAATTTTACTTATTGCTATTTCGATTTTAGCGAGCACAGCTATTGTCGCCCAAAAAAAATTAAAGAAAACTGTTTATTTTATCAATCCAAGTCCTATTGAAAATGACGTTTACAACTGTAATTTTTCAGATGGTGTGTCGGATAAAGATGTGTGTAAATTCGGTGTAAAGATTGAAAATAAAACCAATGATTATCTGTTGTTTGAAATGAATGAATCAACATTCAAAATCAATGATGAGACTTTCAAAAATCGAGAAAAAAGTTATACGATAGAACCCTTTGAATCGAAAAGGGTGACGTTTAATGCTGAACCTAATGGTGACCCTAAAAAATTGCATGCCCGTAAAATGGATTTTGAGTTTAAAGGGATTAGACGAATTCCGGCGAATGGAAAGATTCATAAAGCAGAAGATTTCAAATTGCCTGTTGCTAAAAATGAAATTGAATTTGAAGATTTCACACTTTCATTAAAAGGCTCTTCACAAGAAACGAAATTAACTTCCTTGTCCTTTGAGTTGATTTATACGGGTAACGATTATGCAGTAGTTCGACCGAATAAAATAACTGGTTCTATCCCAGCGGTTGGGACTGATCAATTTGCTAACGTGCTTAAAAAAGGAGATAAATTATTGGGCAAAGGAGATAAAATGACCGTTAGAGTTGGTTTTAAAATTCCTGCTACTTATGCAGACATGCAATTTGCAACGATAATGGTGCATTTTAATGATGCATTTCAAACTTCAGTTCCTGAAGATGTTCAGGGAGGCAATGTGAGCTTCGAATTAGATCCTGAAAGAACAAAAGGAAAACACTAAGATTCTTCTAAAACAGATTCGTTTACTGCCTTTAATAACGCTGCTCTGTCAACAAATTCAAAACAGGTTACCAAGGCGCTTATACTTACCCCAAGGATACCGTGCAAATTAATGTTAGCTCCCGTTAGATAAACATTTGGAATTCGTGTTTTTGGGTTAATAAAAGTTTTTAGGCCGTCTGAAGAATCTTTTTCAATACCGTAAAGATTACCATCATCATTACCAATATAATCTCTAAATGTAAGTGGTGTCGAACAATGGTAAGAGACAATTTTATCACGGATACCTGGGAATTTTTCTTCAACTAAGTCTAAAATTTTCTCTGCACATTCTTTTTTATACTCTTCATATCCGACAGGTCGTTCGTTTTTATGAACAATCGTATTGAATGAATCTTTCCAAGGCTCAAATTCTTCTGGCTTCATATAGCACATTATCGAAGCTCCATCTGCGTATTCTGGATCTTTCGAGCTAGCAGGTGTGCTCATCATATAACCTTCTGGCCAATCTTTTTTATCGTAATCTGTGAGTGTCCAAATTGATTTACCGTAGAAATGATAAATGTTATAATTCATGTATTTAAAGGCCTTCTTCTTGAACACCAAATGCAAAGTAAATGACGAAGTGGTATTTTTTAAGCCTGTAATTCTGTTAACATAGGCTTTTCTAAACTTCTCTTTACCAAATAAGTGGATCGTTTGTTTCGGATGCAAATTCGAGATAAACTTTTTTCCTTTCACTACTCTACCATCTGATAGGTTAACAGAATCTATGTGTTTACCATCTGCACTATTTGCAGACACCACCTCAGCTCTTTTCCAAACTTCTCCACCCAATTCACGAATTCTTTTCTGCATTAAAATCGCGATTTGTGAACCACCATCTATACATCTATATGAAGATTCGATATAAGAATTCACCACCAAGGCATGAACGTAAAACGGTGTTTTTTCGTCTCCGGCATAAAGGGCATTTGTGGCCCCAAAAACTTCTCTTAATCTTAAATCATCTGTTAGATTTTCAATTGTTTTTTTGGCGTTTACATTCAGCACGTCATTCTCTCGGTACTCAACATCTTTATTCTCTAGCTGATACATGGGAAATTTGGTGCAAAACTCCTGAATCAGACGAACATACTCTCTGATAGCCTTTTCTTCTTTAGGAAAGTCTGCAATTAAATTTGCCGTAAACCTATCGTAACCCATTCCGTACATGTAGGTTTTATCTTCATCAAAAAATCGAATTCGATCAAAACCTTCTTCATCCATTTTGATCAGCTTCAATTTATCCATTATTCCAAAATATCGAAATAACTTATTCAAATTTTGTCCTTCATCCAAGCCACCAATGTAGTGGACTCCTGTATCAAAAACGGCCTTATCTCTACTAAATACTTGGAGGTTTCCGCCAATCTGATGGTTTTTCTCCAGAACTACCACTTTTTTTCCGGCTTGACCCAAAATATTAGCACATGCTAAACCACCTAAACCAGATCCTACGATAACAACGTCATACTCTTCAACCGATTCTTTCAAGACTTACTTTTTTATAATAAATAATATGTTGGATGTTTTACTTGATTGTTCTTTAATCTCACAAGTAAGTCCATTTTTCCGTGCAAATTTCTCAATAAATTCTTTAGAAAAAAAGCAGAGCCCATTAGATACTTTATTGAACCCAATAATTTGGGTTGAATATTTCTCTGTCAGTTCTGTTTTTTTATGGCGATCTCCTAAATCTGTAACCCCATCTCTAACAATTAAAACCCCGCCATCTTCTATTCCGTCTAAACATTTTTGAAGCAAGGGCTCGTGGTCCTCTGCAGGTAAATAATGTACCACGTCATTTAAAAACACAGCAGCTGCATTCGAAATCTCTAACTTCCTAATATCCTTTGCAACAAAATTGATCCGATCATTTTTAGAATAACAATTATTGGCTATTTCAATCTTATCCTCATCATAATCTACTCCTAAAATCTCTCTGTCATTTGCACGATTTTGAAGATAATAAGAAAGATAACCGTATCCACATCCTAAATCCAAAACTTTTCCACTTACAGGAATAATTGAATGATAATAATCAAAATTCTTTCTTTCAAACATCCACTTCACCTTCACATACCATTCTGTAAAAGGTGATTTGTAAATGTAATTACTGATGATTTTCGGTTGCAAATATTTACTATCAGAATGTTCAAGATCGAACTTTTTAAATTCAGCTTTAAAATAAGTTGATATCCCTTTACACCTTTCTTTATAGCTTTCTCCATAAGTCAAATCATCTTTTGAAATTCTTGGAAGTACAGCAGTGTTCAACGTACCGTTGAGCAAAACAAAATCATTTTTTCGCATGGTATCATTATAACCATGAAGAATAATTGGAGTTATATCAAGATTGAATTCCTTTGCCAAAAAGAAAGCCCCTTTATGGAATCTGCCTATTTTCTTATCTCTTGATCGAGTACCTTCAGGAAAAACAACTATCGAATAGCCCTCTTCAACCCAAGGTTTTAGTTTTTCTAAATTACTTTCAACGCCTTGCGAACCGGGCAAGAATCCAAGGTACCTAATTTGCGCCCCAAAAAATGGCGAATTATAGACCCAATCGTTGGTTAAAATCAAAACTTTAGGATGCAAACTCATCATCACAATCACATCTATAAACGATTGATGATTAGCAATAATTACGCTTGGTTCATCAAAGTTCAAATGCTCTTTTCCAATGAATTTTTTTCGCACATTAACCATTGAATGAACCAATAACCAAGCAAAAATTCGAATCATGTGATGATAAATCAACTTCAGTTTCTTTTGACCGAAAGGTATCAATCTAAAAACTATTTGAATAGGATAAAGTGCCAAACATCCACCCACAAAAAAGCCGAATGAAAATAGTGAGGATAAAAAATTCACCATTGAAACTGGTGGCAAGCCTTTTTCTTTGCGCTCAGTTAATCCTTTCCTTAACAAATAAGGCTGCACGGTAAATGAAATAAATAAAATGGCCAACATACCTATCACTGCAATTAAAGCAATAGAGTTTATTGCAGGGTGTTTTGCAAATATCAATACTCCGGTACCAATAATTGTTGTGGTTGCTGACAATAATATTCCCCTACGATATGGCTTTATGACGTCTTTGTTCCGAGCAAATTTACTGACATACCCGTCTGTGATGAAAATTGCAAAATCATCTCCTAAACCAAAAATAAATGTTGAAATAATAATGTTCACAAAATTGAATTTTATACCAAGTAAGGCGGCTAAGCCCAAAATCCAAATCCAACTTAAAATCATTGGCAGAAAAGTAATCAACGCTAACTCAATTCTTCCGTAAACAATTAGCAAACATCCAAAAACCAATAAAGATGAAGTGATCAATATATAATTGAAGTCATCTTGTACGGTTTTAATAAGAGAACCCGCAATTTCTCCACGATCGACTATATAGCTCCCTAAATCATTCGACTCCAATTCTTCAATGACCTCACTTTTTAAATCGGTGCTCACCGTTAAATAAGAGATGTATTTCCATGTCCCATTTGAAGAATCAATCAACTTTTCAAGATCAGCCGATCCAACTGGAAAAGACTTTGAATCTTGATCAATTAGATAATTCCCATTAATCTTAGACTTAAAAACATCAAATGTATTTTCATAATAACCCAATACTTCTTCTAAAGAATCTAATTGATTTGAAAGTGAAATAGATTTTGGTTCCCAGAATGCGTTCCATTTTTGCAATTTTTGTTCTTGTTCAACTTCCGGCACCTCAAATATTCCCGTATTCAAAAATCCAGAGATTTTATTCCTGTCTTGAAGACTTCGTAAATTTGAGTAAACCTTATAATTGAGTTCGGCAGCCTTATCCTTAGATTCTGCCTCAGAAATAATAAATACCCTTTTCTCATTATTTGGATCAATGTTATTGAACTTTTTCTCAGATTCTTTTAGGTTCTCTGGGTAATAATTTAAGTTCATTAAATCATCATCAAACTGAATATCCTTTGCATAAATTAAAGCGATAACAGTAAACCCAAGAATAAAAACACCGAGTGCTACCTTTACGGATTGAGGAATTTTAAAGCTAAACTTTCGCTCTGGATGTTCTTTCCATTTTTGTTCTAGTTTCTTTGGTAATACAACTGGCAATACGAACAACACAGCGAGGGCAGCACCAATTAAACTGAAGGAAGAAAATAGGCCGAAATCTTGAAGCACCGGAGAATTCGTGAAAATTAAGGCAAGAAACGCAAGAACAGTGGTTAGACATCCTGTTAATAGTGGAGCAGTAACATCTTTAATGGTTTCATGAATAGAGTTGCTATGCTTTAAATGGGTGAAAAAATGGAATGAATAATCCATGATGATTCCCAAAACAATTGCTCCTGCTCCTATTGAAATGGCAGATATTTCACCTTTGAACACAGCAATCATGGCGATCGCAAAAAGTAATCCTAAAACCGCAGGAACTACGAAAAACAAAGGCAAGACTACACTTCTGTAATACAGAACCAATAAGGTGATAATTGCACAAAGAGAAACCCAGAGGGTCAGCTGCGTATCCTTTTTAACTTGTTTGGAATTCTCATTTGCAACTAAAAAACTCGAAAAATATTCTACTGTATAACTACTACTCCATTTCGATTTTATTTCTTCAAAAATTTCAGCTAATTGTTCTTTAGACTTTGCATCAGAAACTTGATCAGTCAATTCTGCAGATATGAACAAACTCTTTTTATCTGGCATTAAGAAAACACCATCCTCAACAACAAAACTGTTATCCCCCTGAGCCTTCTCAAATCCTTTGAGGCCTCTAGCGGTAATACTCAAAGGGTCGGCCATTAAAAAGCGTTTTAGAAAAAAGCCTTCCGGTGTGAATAATCTTTGATGATTCGCAATAATTTGAGCATTGATGCTGTCATAGTGCAGTCTTTCAGCATATGAAGCGTAATCGGCTTCAGATAAATAGTATGGAATTCGTTCATCTACAAAGTCGTAAATAGTCAATTCATCTGATTCAAGTTGGAACTTGATATTTTTCAATTGCGCCGAGCACAATTCACTTAAGTCCTCTGTAAAATCTTCCCCCAAAGAAATTAGTTCTTCTGTCGATAAAGCTTCAGGAGGTTCAATTGAAAAATAAACAGCACTGTTAATCCCTTTGTGCTTAAAAATATCAGCTAACTTTTGAAAGCCTTCAGATTCGGGAAGAGTTTTAGATATATCTTCATATACAACTAAATTCTTCGTGCTAAATACTAAGCCAGATACAACAACAGCCAAAAGGGCTAAAAACAATAGTTTTTTAGCTTTCCAAAATTTAAACCAGGCAGAAGTTATTTTATTCATTGATCAGTCAAATCCAAGTGCTATTGGATAATTTGAACAAATATAATTTATTCTCAATTACTGAGCCTGATTAGAAATATGTCTAGTTGCGAATCAGGACCAAAGCCTCTGCATTGCTAAGTCGATTAAAGTCATATGGATGGCAGCTTTAAGGGCCACTCAAATTTGACCAATCGCTAATAAATTTTACTATCTTTGCCAATTGTATTTTTTTACCCTAGTCACCAGATAACATGACAAAAAATTTTGACCAATTAATCACAGCAATTCTAAAACAAAGCGATTTTACAGTTTCTGCGGATCAAAAGAAAAAAATAGAAGAGACTTTTAATTTTCTTTTATCATTTTCTGACGATAAGGTGATTTATGGAATTAATACTGGCTTTGGGCCAATGGCGCAATATAAAATTGCATCTTCAGATTTAAAAAACCTTCAGTACAATTTGGTAAGAAGTCACTCAAGTGGAATGGGTGAGCCACTATCAGAAGTACAAACAAGGGCCCTAATGATATGCCGATTAAATTCGCTTTCGTTAGCTAAATCTGGTGTGAGCATTGGCGTGATTAACACCCTAGAAACTTATATTAATAATGACATCTATCCTGAAGTATTTCAACACGGTGGTGTTGGTGCAAGTGGTGACCTCGTTCAATTAGCTCATCTCGCTTTAGGTTTAATTGGTGAAGGATATTCTTATCATAATGGAGAAAGAGTTAAGACTGCCGAAATCATTAAACAAAAAGGAATCACACCACTTGACTTAAAGTTAAGAGATGGATTAGCCCTTATTAATGGTACATCATGTATGTCAGGAATAGCCTTATTGAATATCTATAAATCAAAGGCTCTAGTTAACTGGTCGATCAAATTGTCTGCCATGATTAATGAACTTATTTCATCTTATGACGATTCGTTCTCGGCAGAATTAAATTCGGTAAAAAAACATAAAGGACAGCAAAATGTAGCCAGCGCTATGCGCTCGTTTTTAACAGATAGTAAACTGATTAAAAAGAGAGAAGATCACTTATTTGGTGGAGAAGGTATTGCGGCTGAAAAATTTGAAGAAAAAGTACAAGAGTACTATAGCATAAGATGCGTTCCTCAAATTATTGGACCTATCATGGATACCATTGATTATGCACAGGAAATCGTTGTGGATGAAGTCAATTCAGCCAATGATAATCCAATAACAGATATGGAAACGAGCAATGTCTATCATGGAGGTAACTTCCACGGAGATTACGTTTCTTTTGAGATGGATAAATTAAAAATTGCGGTCACTAAATTGACTATGTTAATGGAACGTCAGCTGAATTATTTATTGAATGCCCGGTTGAACGAAAAATTTCCGCCCTTTTTAAATAAAGGTACATTGGGATTAAATTTTGGTTTGCAAGGAATGCAATTTGCTGCAACTTCCACCACAGCTGAAAATCAAAGTTTATCCTTCCCGAATTACGTGCATTCAATTTCATGCAACAACGATAATCAAGATATCGTGAGCATGGGAACAAACTCTGCTCTCATGGCTGACAAAGTGATAGAAAACGCTTTTCAAGTACTGTCAATCGAATTGATTTCAATCGTACAAGCCATTGACATTATGAATTGCCAAGATAAAATCGGTTCTGAGTCATTAAGAATATTTAACGACATCAGTAAACTGGCTAAAGGAATTGATGCAGACGAACCTGGATTTGAAAAAATTATCCGGGTGAATGATTATTTAATGAACAACCTAACCCAATATAATTAAAATGAAATACGCTTTAGTAACTGGAGGATCAAGAGGAATTGGAAGAGAAATTGCCAAAACAATTGCCAAAGATCATGGCTATCATGTTTTAGTAAATTACGCTCGTAATGCTGCAGCTGCAGATGAAACAGTAGCTATGATTGAAGCTGAAGGCGGATCTGCCGAAGCACTCCAATTCAATGTTGAAATAAAAACAGAAGTTGAAAAAGTATTGGGTGATTGGCAAGAAAGAAATCCTGATAAAGTGATTGAAATCATTGTGAATAATGCCGGAATTACAAAAGATGGCTTATTCGCTCTTATGGAAGAAGAGGCTTGGGATAGCGTTGTGGACATTAGCTTGAAAGGATTCTACAATGTAACGCATCATTTAATTCATAAATTACAAAGAAACCGTTGGGGAAGAATTGTGAATGTTGTTTCATTATCGGGGACAAAAGGTAATGCAGGGCAAGTAAATTATTCAGCTGCAAAAGGTGGCATGATTGCTGCTACAAAAGCGCTTGGACAAGAGGTTGCAAAAAGAAAAATTACTGTAAACGCTGTGGCACCTGGATTTATCAATACGGACATGACCAAAGATTTACCTGCCGATCAGTTGGTGAAATTTGTGCCGGCAAATAGATTTGGTGAACCGCAAGAAGTGGCAGACTTAGTGAGCTTTTTAGTGTCCGAAAAGGCCGGCTATATCACTGGAGAAATAATTAATATTAACGGAGGATTATATTCTTAGTAATATGAAAAGAGTTGTAATAACCGGAATGGGAATCTATTCCTGTATAGGTAAAAATCTTGAAGAAGTAAAACAATCTTTACAAGAAGGAAAAAGCGGAATTGTGCTTGACCAGAAAAGAAAAGAATTTGGATATAGATCTGGATTAACTGGTTTAATTGAAGAGCCAGATTTAAAAAAAGAGTTGCCCAGAAGAGAGCGTATTCAACTTTCTGAACAAGCTAAATATGCTTACGTTGCAACCAAAGAAGCTTTAGAAAATGCAGGCCTAACTGTTGATGATCTTGTAAAAGCTGAAGCAGGAATTTTGTACGGGAACGATTCATCAGCAAGAGCGGTAACCGAAGCTGTTGATAAAATCAAAGAAAAAGGCGATACCACATTATTAGGTTCGGGTTCGATTTTTCAATCAATGAACTGTACGGTTACCATGAACCTTTCAACCATATTTAAATTGAAAGGAATCAATTTTACGGTTAGTGCTGCGTGCGCATCAGGTTCTCACTCAATAGGAATTGGCTATTTGTTAATCAAAATGGGACTTCAAGACATGATTATTTGTGGAGGCGCACAAGAGGTGAACGAATATGTTTTTGGAAGTTTTGATGGTTTAAGCGCTTTTTCTGTAAGAGAAGATGAGCCAACAAAAGCAGCACGACCTTTTGATAAAGACCGTGACGGTTTGGTGCCTAGCGGCGGTGGAGCAACAGTGATTATAGAATCTTACGAATCTGCAATCGCGCGTGGAGCGACAATTTTGGCAGAAATCAAAGGCTACGGATTTTCGTCAAATGGCGATCATATTTCCAGCCCAAATAAAGAAGGGCAGTTGAAATCACTAAAAATGGCTTTGGATCAAGCTGAAATTGACCCGGGACAAATCGACTATATTAATGCGCATGCCACATCAACTCCGGTTGGGGATTCATTTGAGGCAAGAGCACTTTCAGAAGTCTTTGGTGAGCACAAAGTTCCAGTGAGCTCAACCAAGTCAATGACCGGTCATGAATGCTGGATGGCAGGGGCTTCCGAGATTGTTTATTCATTGATTATGATGCAAAATAATTTCATTGCTCCCAACATTAACTTTGAAAATCCGGACGAAGATTCAAAGAATCTTAATATTATTGCAACTACTACGGAGAAAGAACTTAATTTTGTACTGTCCAACTCTTTTGGATTTGGTGGAACAAATTCGACCCTTATATTAGAAAAACTGAAAAATGAGTAAAGAAGAGATCATAGAAAAAATCAACGAATTTTTAGTTGATGAGTTCGAAGTAGATGGAGACCTAATCAAGCCCGAAGCGAACCTTAGAGAGACTTTAGATTTAGATAGTCTTGATTATGTTGATTTAGTTGTTGTTGTTGAAAGCAACTTTGGATTCAAGGTTGTCGCAGAAGATTTTATGGATATTCACACTTTTGAAGATTTCTATAATTACACTTTTAACGCGGTTCAAAACAAAGACAAAGCTCCTACTGAAGAAGCTTAGTTTATTCAATCGCCTCTATGTCAAGCTGGAAAGGCAAAAGTAAAGGCACCCCTTTAGGATATAAAATTTTTATTCGCCTGATTCAAATTTTTGGAGTCAGAACGGCGTATTTTTTTCTACGTTTTCCCACCACGTATTATTACCTATTTGCTAAAGAAACGAAGCACCATTTGCGCACATTTTACGAGAAAGTTCCGACACTTGAAAAATCAGAAATCAATCGTACCATTCGAAGAAACTTCACCTATATCGGTGAGGCTATCGTTGATAAATTTGCCTTTTTAATCGGTAAACAAAATAAAATCACTTACACGAATGAAGGTGAAGAGCGTCTCAAAGCTTTTGCCGAAAAAGGCCAAGCGCTTATTCTCATTTCGGCTCATTTAGGGAATTGGGAAATTGCAGGAAATTTTCTCAAAAAAGTTGATGCGGAAGTTAATGTTGTTATGTTTGATGGTGAACGTGAAAAAATTAAAAAACTCATTCAAGATGAAGTAGGGAAAGTCCATTTCAACATCATTCCCATCAAAGAAGATTTATCGCATATCTTTAAAATAAATGCTGCAGTAAAAAGAGGTGAAATTATCTGCATTCACGGAGATCGCTTTTTAGAAGGAGCAAAAACCATTGAAGCGAAGCTATTTGGAAGAACCGTTGAACTTCCTTATGGTCCATTTCAAATTGCCTCAAAGTTAAAAGCACATTATAGTTTTATTTTTACGATAAAAAACGCTAAGTTCAACTATCATTTTACATCTACAGTGCCGGTCGTAAATCCATCTGCTGATGAAATCGCACAAGAATATGTAGATCAACTTGAGAAAAAAGTTACCGAAAACCCTGAACAGTGGTTTAATTACCACCCATTTTTTAAAGAAGATGCTAATTGAAAAAAAAGACATTGAATCTCTAGTTCCTCAAAGAAGTCCAATTCTAATGATTGACGAACTTATTGAACAAGACGAGCATAAAACCGTTACTCATTTCAAAGTACTTGAAAACAATTTATTCATAAGAAATGACGAAATGGAAGAAGCAGGAATTATAGAAAACATAGCACAATCAGCGGCAGCGAGAGCGGGATACTATTACCAACAGCAAAACGCGACTCCTCCTTTAGGGTTTATAGGAGCGGTTTCAAAAGTAAAAATTGCTAGATATCCCAAGGTTGGTGAGCAACTGAGAACTTTAATTGAAATGAAAAGTGAAGTTTTCAATATCACCTTAATTAAAGGAAGTTCTTTCGTTGGAGACGAGCAAATTGCCGAATGTGAAATGAAAATTGTGATTGATGATCAAGCACAAGCCTAGGTTCATACAAAACGAAATCGTTATTAATATTCGCTTCAGCGAAGTTGATGCAATGCGTATTGTATGGCATGGTAATTACTTGAAATTTTTTGAAGACGGAAGAGAGTCATTGGGTAATGAATATAACCTGGACTATCTAAAAATAGCGAATAATGGAATTCTTGTTCCGATAGTTAAATCTGAAATTGAACATTTAGGCATGGTTGAGTATGGCCACAAAGTGAAAGTTATCACCCGTCTTGTAGATTCGCCTGCTGCAAAAATAATTCATGAATACGAAGTGGTAAACTTGAACACGGGCCAAGTTGCTGCACGAGGTAAAACCATTCAAGCCTTCATCACTCTAGATAGAAATTTGTTAATCACCATTCCAGAATTCTATGCCAAATGGAAAACTGAAACCAATTGGATAGAAATGGAATAATGGTATATATCGGTGCCGAAAATATTATTTCACCTTTAGGAGATTCTGCGGAGGCAAATTTCGAAGCTTTAGCCCAGTATAAAACTGGATTGAAATTAGTAGAGAATGCAGGCAATCGGAATGAAGCCCTGTATATCTCTATCATGAATGATTTAGAAGGATTCGGGATTGTTAAACAAACAGTTAACAGCATTAAGGCAAGCCTACAATCAATTGAATTTGATCAATTGAAATCTGAACGTACAATACTTATTTTAAGTACCACTAAAGGTGAAATCGAACTCTTACGCAACGAAGAAAGTGAAGCTGCAGCTTTGGGAAAATTCAAGGATCAAATCGTCCAACATTTCCCTTGGATTTCGGAAACTCTTTTAATTTCGAACGCTTGCATTTCAGGAGTACTTGCCATAGCTACAGCTCATGACTTAATTCATTCAGGTCAAGCCGATCACGTTATTGTTGCGGGAGCGGATATGCTTTCAGAGTTTACCCTTGCAGGATTTCAATCATTTTTTGCCATCAGTGATGAACCCTGTAAACCCTTTGATAAAAATCGTAAAGGAATTAATCTTGGTGAAGGAGCTGCAAGTCTTATTTTAAGTCGTTCAAAAAGTATTTTCAAATCGCAATGTTTCAAATCTTTGGGTGGCTCATCAGCCAATGATGCCAACCACATTTCTGGACCTTCAAGAACTGGTGAAGGACTTTATCGAACCATAAAAAAAACATTGCTGCGTGCTAATATTAAACCTGAGGAAATTGATTTTCTCTCAGCTCATGGTACAGGTACTGCCTACAATGACGAGATGGAATCAATTGCATTTGATAGAATTGGTTTAGTCAGCACACCTCTACACAGTTTAAAAGGCAGTTTGGGGCATACTTTTGGCGCAGCAGGCGTAATTGAAGCCGCCATTTGTCTGCAATCAATGCGTAACAATACCATGATTGCCTCGGCAGGATTTGAGAAGCAAGGAACCTCCAGAAGTATCAACGTACTGCAAAAAACGGAACAAAAAGAACTCAACACCATTTTAAAAACAGCATCCGGATTTGGAGGCTGCAATGCATCCATTATCTTTCAAAAATGAACCTGAAGATTCGGACATATTGCAACATTGAAAATGGAGTTGTTACTTTAAACGGTGAAAATTTAGATGGATTTGAATCGAATCAAAACGATCTATTAAAAGACTTATATGTTCATTTAAAAGTTGATTATCCTAAATTTTATAAAATGGATAATCTATCTAAACTTGGCCTTCTAGGGGTTGAACTATTAAAAAGTGTAAGCACGTCCCTGGCTCAAATGGGAGAAGATGATTTAGGGATCGTTCTGCAAACTAAATACGGATGTTTAGAAACTGACATCAATCATCAAGCACGAGTAGATGAAAAGTCACCAAGTCCTGCTATATTTGTTTATACCTTATCAAATATTGTGATTGGTGAAATATCAATTAAAAATAAATGGTTTGGTGAAAGCATATTATTCATTGAAGAACCGCGTAAATTGGATAACTTAATTCGACATGCAACGGGACTTATTCTAAATAATAAAGCTAAAACCTGTTTAATTGGCTGTTTAGATTCTTACCAGAATCAACATAGTCTTAAAATGGCAATAATTGAAACCGGAAATGATGGACCAGCATTTAGTTTGGAAAATCTCGCCGATATTTTTGATAAAAAATAAGAAATGGAAGAATTAGTAAGCAATTTAAAATCTCAAATTATTGAGTGTTTAAATCTTGAAGATGTAAAACCTGAAGATATCGGTACTAGCGATCCACTTTTCGGAGATGGATTAGGGCTTGATTCTATTGACGCCTTAGAATTAATTGTATTGCTTGATCAAGAATATGGCATTGCAGTTGCTGATCCTGAAAAAGGTAAAGAAATTTTCGAGTCAGTTGAATCATTAGCGAATTACATTACTGCTAACCGCGCATAACCAATGGGAATAGCAATCACTGGAATTGGTGTTATTTCATCCATTGGAAATTCGGTGGAAGAAAATTTGGCTTCATTGAAGTCAGCCAAAACAGGTATTGCTAAAATCCAACACTTCAAACATCTCAGAAAACCTTATTTAGGTGGACAGGTTTCGTTATCTGATCAAGAATTAAAGTCTGAACTCAATATTTCTTCGGACAGAATTGTCCCAAGGTCAACCCTTCTGTCTATGGTTGCTGCCAAAGAGGCCTGGGCCAACAACTCAGAACATAACCAACTACGAACTGGAATAATATCCGCTACATCAATTGGTGGGATGGAGCTTTCAGAACAATTTTATTTTGATCTAAAAGATGAAAATAACTGGAGTAAACTAGCACATTTAGCTGTTCATGACAACGGAGCAGGAACTGATATTCTTGCCGAATATTTAGGCATCAGCACCTATAAATTCACCATTTCTACGGCCTGTTCTTCGGGAGCGAATGCCGTGTTATTAGGAGCAAGATTAATTGAAGCAGATATATTGGATCGTGTTTTAGTTGGTGGTGGTGACGCGATTAGCAATTTTACCCTTAATGGGTTTGATTCGCTTGGCATTTATGATACTGAATGGTGCAAGCCCTTTGACAACAATCGCAAAGGATTAAATTTAGGAGAAGGAGCCGGATTTGTTTTGTTAGAAAGCGAAAAGTCTTTAGCCATTTCAAATAACAAAGTATTAGCGAATGTCACTGGATGGGCCAATGCAAATGACTCTTACCACCAAACAGCATCATCACCTGAAGGCACCGGTGCAACTTTAGCAGTAAGTCAAGCACTTAAAAAAGCGCAACTTTCGCCTGAACAAATAGATTATGTGAATGCGCATGGCACGGCAACGCCAAACAATGATTTATCAGAATCTACTGCTTTAACAAACGTATTTGGCGATAACATTCCACCTTTCAGTTCAACGAAAGCTTATACAGGCCACACCCTGGCCGCATCAGGCGGAATAGAAGCCGTTTTTTCTGTATTAGCCATCCAAGAAAATATTTTATTGCCCAATCTGAATCATGCCGAACCCATGAATGAAACAGGATATTTTCCTGTTACCGAAATACAATCAAAACCTATTTCGCATGTGCTATCAAATTCATTTGGATTTGGGGGCAACAGCACATCTTTGGTATTTTCAAAATGAAAGCATACATTCACTCATATCGCACCATTTCACGCTTAGATTCATTTGAAAATGGGATTTTGAATTCGGTTAATGATGTCTCTGAATCCACTATTCATCCAGATTATAAGCAAATCATTTCAGCTGGATTAATCAGAAGAATGAATCCTTTAATAAGAATGGGAGTTGGTGCAGCCATCAAAGTAAAAGGTGAGCTTCCGATTGAGGGCATAATTGTTGGAACCGGTTTAGGATTATTAGAAAACACTGAAAAGTTCCTTTCACAATTCATTCAAAACAAAGAAGGAATGCTCTCACCTACTTCATTTATTCAATCTACGCATAACACCATTGCGGGTCAAATTGGTTTGATTTTGAAGGATAACTGTTACAACAGTACCTATACACAAAGAGGGCAATCTTTTGAAAATGCTTTGATTGATGCCGTTGTGCTTTGTGCAGAAACAACAGGAAATATATTGGTTGGAGGATTAGATGAGAAAATCCCGTTATTAACTGAATTGGCGGCAAAAACAGGAATTGAGGCATCAAATTTATCTGAAGGCGCTAGTTTCTTTATTGTGAATCAAGACCAATCAAATGCTAAGGCTGAGATTAAAGCGTGTAAAACCTTACGATCTGAAAATTTAGAAGAAGAAATCAAGAACTTTTTATCCCAAGAACAACTGAACCGACCTGAACTTATTTTAACAGGTAACTCTTTTCTAGGCGAGTCTCCATTGAATCTTAATATTGAGGGCATTGATTACCAAAGTTATTCAGACTTATCAGGAGCCTATATGACCAATTCAGCTTTTGGGCTGCAGATGGCAACGGAGCTCATTGAGAGCAACAAGGCTCAATCTGTTTTGATTGTCAATAATTTCATGAATAAAGATTTTGGATTGACCTACATTCAACAGGTATGAAACACAAAATTGCCATCTTCGTTTTGCTAAGTGGCATAGTTTCAACGCTATTTCTCATTGAGGAACTTGCGCTTTCAATTACCATAATTACAATTCTTACAATCCTCTTTTTAGCTGTTCTGGCCATTGGAGTAACCACCATTAAATGGAATTATTTTATCAAATCAGTCAATCGGGTAAAGCCTGGTAAAATCTGTTTCACATTTGATGATGGCCCATCAGAAAACACATTGAAAATTTTAGACATTTTAGACAAACATCAAGTGAAAGCCACATTTTTCGTAATCGGAGAAAAATGCATAAAACACCCCGAAATCATCCAAAAAATGATGAAATCAGGTCATTTTATCGGAAATCATTCATTTTCTCACCAAAATAACATTGGTTGGTCTTCTACAAAATCAGTCATTCAAGAAATTGAAAAATGTAATTTAGCGATTGAAAATACGGCAGGATACAAAACCAATTTATACCGTCCTCCCTTTGGTGTAACTAACCCGAATATTGCTCGTGCCATTTTAAGTACTAACATGCTCAGTGTTGGCTGGACCATTCGAACATTTGACACGCAAATTGCAGATCCTCAAAAATTGATATCCAAAGTAAAACCACGTCTTAATAATAAAGGACATATTGTTTTGATGCACGATACTTGCGAGCAAAGTGTGTTAGCTCTTGATGCATTTATTCAGCATTGCAAAGAGACTGGCCTGGAAATTGTAAACTTAAATCCGGCAGAAATACCATAATTGATTATTAAATGAAAAGTCTATTGTTTATCAGCTTATTACTCATGGGAGTCCAATCTGAAACACCCATGAAAGACGAGGCCGCATTCATAAAGAAATTTGAAGAAATTTCAGAAGCAACTACCAGCATCCAATGTGATTTTGAGCAAAAAAAGCATTTATCATTCTCTAAAGAACCTTTAATCACCAAGGGGTCTATGCTTTACGAAAAAGGAAACATGCGTTGGGAACAAGTTTCGCCTAAACCCTATTTAATGATCATTACTGATGATGTTTTAAAAATAAAGGAGAACGGAGAAATCACCGAACACGGTTTAGAAGAGAATAAATACATGAAGGGTTTGAAAGAAATAATGGTGGGCTCAATGACAGGAACACTCCTAAATTCAGATCATTTTAACACGAGCTTTTTTGAGAATCCTGCATTGTGGATCGTCAAATTAACACCAAAAAAAGCCCGTTTAAGAAAAATGTTTTCTGAAGTGATCATGAATTTTAATAAAGAAACATACCGGATGGACAATGTCGTTTTGCGAGAAGAAAATGGTGATTACACGGTGATCAACTTTATTAATCCGGTGTTCAATGAAACCATTTCTGCTGCTAAGTTTGAGATGAAGTAATATCTTTGCTCCTAATTTAAACCCAAATTATGAAATTGTTACTTTGTCTCATAACATCCTTCTTTTTTACAATAACCCATTCCCAAGAACCCTATCCAAATAAAACCTATACCATTAAATACACAGATATAAATGAATTAAATAAAACTGAAATCCTTCAGTGTTTTAAAGTAGAGTCGCATTATATCTTAATTACAAAACGTGCTATTGTAGGACCAGGAGGATGGTTTTATTCTGTCGAAAAGTACGACCGAGCTTTTAATCCAATTTATAGATATAACATATCCGATTTCGCAAACAAAAAGTCCCTAGCAATAGATAATCATGTCATTTTAGGAAAAAAAATGATGTTGGTTTTTGCACAATTAATAGGAGAAGAAAAAGATGAACAATTAGTTTATACTTTTTTTGACTTTCAAACGGGCGAAATGAGTCAAACTTTTCCTTTTAAAGATAGTTTTAAACCCTCAAATTATCTCCTAAAAAAATCACCAGACGAGAATATTCTGATGATTGTTCATTGGGAATTGTTAAAAGAAGAAAACAAAATAAATGCTAACTTTTTAATTGTTGATCAAAATTTTGAAGAGATTATACAATACCCAAACTATAAACTTGAGCTAGACGGTGAATTAGATAGGATTAGTAATTTTGAAATTGATAATGAAGCAAGAATTTATTGGTTAAAAATTGCTTGTTCAGCAAAAAATTTCCAAGAGTATCTCACAGAATACCCTAAAGAAATTAAACAAACTGTAGAAATAAATCAACTCGAATACAGCATCTTAACCACCAAGAACATTGACATTACTGATAAGCAAATAACAAACATTGGGTTAAAAATCAAAGATAATAATGAGGTTTATGCGGCAGGATATTACAGTGATTCAGAGTTAGATACTATTAATGGTGTATTCGTCTATTCTGGGCTATTCGTTGAAAATGCCAAACCCAAATTAAATATTAATTCTTTTGATCAAAATTTAGTGTTGCCCCCTAATCGAGAATTAACTAGTCAAGAAAACAGGAAATATAAGAACTTGAGCATAAACGATTTAAGTTTGGTTGATGTAATTCCATTCCAAAATGGTGATGTTACCTTGATTGGTGAGATGGAGAAGGTTGTACTCAACGCTGGAGGTTCAGTTTACTCATCATACTTCGGCGATTATATTATTTCAAATTTTCTTTCGAACGGAAGCATAACGCATACCAAATATTACAACTATCAAAGTATGTCTCCATCTTCAGCCTATTGCTTCCACTTTAATTTAAAGGATAAATTAACTTTTATTAAGGACAAAAGCGCGCTAGATTTAATAGTTCCTGGGCAAAAAGAACTCTCTAAAAAAGACATGAAGGAACTTAAAAAAAGACATTCAATTTATCTCACCCAAATGAATAAAGATGGTTCCTTCATTGAATATAAACTTATAGATTACAACGACACAGACTTCTATAATGTCAAGAGAGAGTCCTGGTTAACAAAAACTTCTTTTTTCCTAGAGGAACAGCAAGAATTAATTCTATTCTTTGAATTCAAAGACAAACGACATGGCCTGGTATCAATAAGATTCAAATAATTTTCAGAGAAATTAATTTTTACGTTTTGGTTAATCTAACAATTTCGTTTCTAAACTCTGGGTATTGCCGCAACAATTCTTCTCTTTCACACAAGTGAAAAGAATTGAAATCAAATCCCGGCGCTACGGCACAGCCAAACAAGCAATAATTCACCTTTTCAGATGCAATGGCTCCGAAAATAGTTCCTGTTGGAATGGCAATTTGTAATTGTTCCCCAGCTTCAATGTTCTTTCCAAATTTTATTTCTTCTAATCTTCCGTCAAGGTGAATCAAAAAAACATCAATGGCGTCACCGTTATGAAAATACCATATTTCATCTCCCTCCAAATAATGGAATAGATTCTTTGTACCACCCTTCATTAAAATCGTAACACTGGTTAATAATGACCGATTCTCTATCTTTTCAGATGAACGATAATTCTCTTTAAAATAGGTTCCTTCAGGATGAGGCTCCATGCCTAACTGTTCAATCCAATAGTTCACGTCTTTCATAAATTATGATTTAATCCATGAGGTCATTATTAATCCCTGTTAATGTATATTGTATCTTTAACCCTCAAGAATCCATAAACTTATGAAAAATCTATTTTTCCTTTTCTTACCTTTTTATTTGACTTCGGCCTTTGCTCAAAACGGGGAAGCTAAACTTTCAAATCAAAATTTTGAAAATGCCTCAAGTACGGCAATCAACGAAATCATTAAATTAAATGATAACTATTACGTTTTCAGTAAGAGTCCAATCAAAGGGCCAGGAGGTTGGAATTACTTCTTAGATGTATTGGATGCCGACCTCAAATTACTTAATCGACAAGATTTTAGTAATGAATTAAAAGGAACTGGAGGATATAAGCAAACAAGTGAATGCATTAAGGTAGGAGAAAATCTTGCTTTATTTAATTCTAAAAAACCTTCTGACGAAAATCCGAATCATAGCCTAATAATGCATAAAATTGATCCTAGTAACGGATCTATAAAAGAAAAGATCGAATTAATTTCCTATAGCGGAAAACTTGAATTAAACTTCTCATTTGACGTTTCAAATAACGGCGAATACCTTCTTATTACAACACAATATTTATCAAATGTAAAAGCTGACCCTGCAAGAGGTGTTAGCGCATCTAAACGGATTGACAAAATAGATTATACCGTTCTAAATAAAGATTTTGAAGAAACCTGGTCTGAAGAAAACTTTATCATTGACAGTGATGATAAACCTTATGCTTATAAGGCAACTCGTTTAGGCAACAATGGTAAAATTTACGTTTATGGTATCGTCCAAACTGAACGCTCGCAATATGAAATTCGAAATAAAATTCCGCCTAACCCAGAGAATGGTGTTTGGCAAAGTCATATATCGGTAATAGGAAAAGACGAATCTCATTACCAAATTATTCCGGTACTTGAAAATAATATGACAAAGTTTGAAGAGCAATTAATTATAACTGAAAACGGAGATCTTTTACTGGCTGGATATTCAAGAGATGATGACGGTGAAACCTATTACTATACTGCAACTTATTTTGTAAAATTAAACGCTCAAAATGGTGCATTTGAAGAAGAAATTTCGAAAAGATTTGATGCTGACTTTTTAAATCTCGGATGGACTGAAACGCCAAAAGAAAAAAAGAAGAGAGAAAAAAAACCTAAAACTGATTTGGGCGACATAACTTTTATTAAATCTTGTGCACTTAAAAACAATTCAGTTTCACTTGTTAGTGTGAGAAAAGATTACAATCAAGCGAAAGGGAACTACTATAGAGACTATATCATTTGCACCTTGTCATCTTCTGGTGAGATCGAGTTTTCGAAAATAAAAAAGGAAGTAAATAAGTTTGATATGGTGATTGCCAATATTGATAAAATTACATTGTTTACATCATCAACTAGATCGGAAATAGCTGAAATCGAAGATCCAAGCAAAAACAATAAAAATACGGTAATCGCGCAATACTACACAAATAAACCTCCTATTGAAATCTTAGATCTAAACAATTCCTTTGAAGGAAAAACATCTCCTGAAAGCTCAATTAAAATAGGGGTAAAAAGGTACTTTCAAAAATTTTATATTGAAGAAAATGATGCGACCGAGGTCTTCATGAAAATTTTAGTTCCTGGTAACAAATATGAACTGCTTAGAATTAGCTTGTAAGAACTCTGCTTGAAATCAATAATCATTAGCTTTGCTCAAGCTCAAATTAAGACTATAAGTAATAATTTACATTGTAAATTTCTGCATCATAGAAAATTGGCTATTGATCCGTTTAATAATCTCTCATGAATGAAATTTAAGTTCAGTTTCTCTATATTATTGCTTCTTATCAATCTAAATAGTATTGGTCAAACCTATTTGGATAATGCTAAGATTGATACTAAAATCTCCGAACATTCAGAGCTAAAAAATTCCCTTCTCATTGGTGCTTTTTTAGAAAATGACCAATACATTGTATTCAGAAAAGCACCCATCAGAGGAAAGGGTAGATGGCGCTACTACTTAGAAACAATAGATAACAATTTAAATACGACCAAATTGTTATATCTATCAGGTTTAACTGAAATTATTGAAACCGAAAAGTTCGAATTTGAAGCTACAAGACTTATAGAAGATCACATTATTTCATTCGTTAGCAAAAAAAATAAAAAGACGAAAAAAATTGAAACGCACTATATAATCTTGAACACGTTTTCTGGAAAAATTGAAAAAAGAAGTTTACTTCATGAGTCAAAATCTAAAAAAGCCAAAGAAGGCTTCAACTATTGGTGTATTGATTCACCTGACCATTCGAAAATTCTTGTAGTTATTGAAGAAAAATTCAAAAATGACAGCTCTGTTGCCAGTTTTAAAGTACATGATAAAGACATGCAACCACTTTCGGAATTTAATGAGATTGGATTTAAGTTAAACGAATTGGAATTAATTGACTTTGATGTAAGAAACAATGGTGAAATCCTCTATCTACAGAATAGAATTCAAGATACAGTGCAGTCTTTAGAATTGGTGAGATTATTAAAAAATGAAAACAAATTGAACGAAATTAAACTTGATAATCACAATTTGATGGTAGCTAGGATAGTTCAGCATGAGAACAGAACTGTAGTGACTGGTCTATACTACAGATCTAAAAGCAATGTTTTTGAAGGAACCTATCTGATTGACATTAGCAACCCAGATCTTGAAAAACCAGAAATAAAAACGCATATTTTCAATGGCATTTTTCTTCAACACGCCTTATATAATAGAAAGAAGTTTTTTCTAGAAGTACGGCAGCCAATTGAAGAACGAACAAAATCAGCTTTCCTAGTACTAGATCGAATTTTAAAGCATCAAGACGGATCTATCTCCGTGGTTGGAGAAATGCAGTGGTACAACTCTACTTATGGTTCTCGTGTCGGTATGACACCGGGATATTCGCATACAATCCTTCATTATGGTGATTATTTAATTTCTCGTTTTTATCCTGACGGACGCGTGGTTGATTCGCACTATCCAAAAGATCTCATGTATAGCTACTCTTCAGCAATTTATAGCCATAACAATGATGTAATAATTTTTCATGAATCTAAAGTAAAGGTTCAAAATCCAGAACGGGTCACAAACCCTCAAGTTGATGTAAAAGATAGCGTCACACAAAAAATTATTCAGGTTGCCAAAATTAGGGAAGACGGAAATGTCCATTCGGAAACCCTTCTTAACTATGATTCCGAACAATTTGAAAATATCAAACCAAACAGAAAGCTTGGTTATCGGATCATTAAACCAAGAAATGAAACTGGTGTATTCTTAATGCCAATTGAGTATTACTCTGGAACTTCAGGAATTTTGAGAATAAAAATGTAAATGTTATCTACACTTTCAATAATCATTAACTTTGCTTAAGCTCAAATTTATACAATGGACGCATTTTACACGATTAACTCTAAGGATGTTTCAACTGAAACATGGCAATTCAATGTTTCACTCAACGAGAATCACCCAGTTTATAAAGGCCATTTCCCTCAAAAAGCAGTGGCTCCAGGAGTGATGCTTACACAGATGATAAAAAATTTAGTTGAAGGCGAAATGGGCCGTGAATTAAAGATGAGCTCAGCACGCAACATCAAATTTTTGAACATGATGTTGCCAGATTCTGCTTCAAATGTAGACATAGAAATCACTGTGAAAGAAGAAGACGAATTGGCGGTTAACGCTCAGGCCAAAATTCAAGAAGAGGTCTATTTTAAAATTGCCGCTCGCTTTGTCTAAAGACTTAAAAACCCGATTTAAGGCGCACAAATGCTGCGTCATGATTCCGACTTACAACAACGAGAAAACCTTGGCTCGTGTTATTGAAGGGGTACTAAATTACTGTGACGATATCATAGTAATTAATGATGGCGCCACCGATAGCACACCTAAAATAATTGCTCAATATCGTGAGCAAGTGCATGTGTTTAATCATCAGGAGAATAAAGGTAAAGGAATGGCACTCCGCAACGGCTTTAAAACTGCCATTGATTTGGGTTTTGATTATGCCATAACCATTGACTCAGACGGTCAACATTTTCCTGAAAACTTAGAAGATTTTTTAACGGAGAGCGAAAAACATCCAGAGGCTTTAATTTTAGGGGCAAGAAACATGGATCAAGAAGGCGTTCCGGGTAAAAGTTCATTTGGAAATAAGTTCTCCAATTTTTGGTTTTATGTTGAAACGGGTTTAAAAATGCCTGATACGCAAACGGGCTATCGCTTGTATCCACTAAAATCGATTAAACAAAAAAAATACTTCACTTCTAAGTTTGAATTTGAAATTGAAGTGATTGTGAAAATGGCATGGAAATTTGTGCCCATTCACTCCATTCCAATCAAAGTGTTATATGACCCTGATGAACGTGTTTCGCACTTCAGACCATTCAGAGACTTTACGAGAATTAGCATCTTAAACACTTATTTGGTAACGTTAACATTGATATGGTATTTGCATGTTCGGCTCATCAGAAAGGTCATTAAAAAAGGCTTATGGGCCAGTTTTAAAGAAGAGTTGAATAACAAAAATGAATCGAATATCAGAAAAGCCTCTGCGGTTGGTTTTGGCATTTTTATGGGGATCATCCCCATTTGGGGATTCCAAATGCTGGTGGCAGCGGCAATTGCAAAACTGCTACGCCTCAACACCATCATTACTTTGGTTTCATCAAATATCAGTATCCCACCAATGATCCCAATTCTCCTCTTTGCTAGTTACTGGACGGGATCCATCTTTATCAATGACAGCATTGCACTCAACTGGCATGCTGAATTCACCTTAAACGACATGTATTTGAACTTGAAACAATACCTGGTTGGCAGCTTCATTTTTGCAGCAATTGCAGGGTTCGTGATGTTCTTGGTGGCTTTTTTGATTTTAAAGGTCTTAAGAAAAGAACCAAAAGTCTAGAAAAAACAAAGCCCCTCCACTTTCGGTAGCATGGGAGAGGCTTCTGTTTTTGGTTTGTTGTTGTACTCTTTAACTTCCTGAAATCAACTCAAATAATTGACTCAAATCAGGTGCTATAATAATTTCAATTCTTCTATTTTTTGCTTTGTCGTTCTCATCTACTGGATGATACTCTGATCTCCCCGCAGCGGTAACATTTAAAGGATCCATGTTGCTGTTATCTAACATGATTTTCACAACTGAAGTTGCTCTCAAAACACTCAATTCCCAATTGTCTTTGGGATGAGCAGATGAATTCATGGCATCTGAATCCGTATGACCTTCAACTACAATATCAATGTCTGTTTGTGTTTCTAGTACTTTAGCCAAATCAATTAAGGCTCCTTTACCTTCAGGATTAACAGCTGTTTTACCTGAGGCAAATAATAATTTGGCTTCCATAGAAACGTAAATCTTTCCGTCTCTTTCTTCAACCGATATCCCTTTATCTTTAAAACCTAACAAGGCCTCGGCAATTTTTTCTCGCAAGCGTTCAACTGCTAATTCTTGTTCTTTTATGATGTGTTCTAATTCATTAATTCTAGCTTCTTTTTCTACCAATATTTTTTCTCTAGCGTTCAGCTCTTTTTCTAACTGATTCAATCGATCTTCTTTTTTCTGAAGCTCTACTCTCGTTTTTTCTAAATCGTTGATCAATTTTGCGGTTTCTACTGATCCTGAAGACAATAACTTCGTGTACTTCTGCTCCAAAACTTCGTTTGATTCAGAAACCCGATCGTATTCAACCTGCATCATGCGGAATTTATTCCCCATGTCTGTAGTATCGTCTTTTATTTTTTTGATTTCACTTTGAAGCACATCATGCTCTACCTGCAATTCTGCCACCTTGTTCTCATTGTCTAAGGCACGCGTTTTGAAATCTGCCTGCTCCTCTTGCGATTTTTTATAATTTGCTTCAAGGTCTTGATATTTCTTGATGGGTACACAAGAACTCAATACGATTATTGCTGCTATGTAAAAAATTGACTTCATCTCTGTAACTGACTTACAAAGTTGACGAGAAAATCGACTGTTTATGCTAAGAGATGGCTAGAGTTATGAACAGCTCATTTTTAATCGAAGAGATGGCCTTAATTCGCCTTGACGAACTTCCCCGATTCTAGTAATTCTTTATCTGAATCGTAAACAGCATAGGCATATGTTCCTGGAGCTAGTCCAAGAGGGATATTTATCCAATTAATCAAATTTTCTTGCTGGAAAACCTGTTGGCCATTGGCAGCGAAAATTGAAAATGACAAACCTTCTTCGCTGAAATATTCACGTGGGATGATGCGACTGTTTTCATCTATAAATGGGGTGTTGGTAACTATCAAGTCACTAGTAGATTCTTCTAAAACATCCATAGGAAATGAAAACAAGAAGATTCCGTTTTGCCGATCACAGATTAGAATTTGATTGTTCTTTTCTAAAATAGATACCCCCCATGCTCCATTCAATTTGTACTTGGTATCTTCTAAAAAAGTATCATAAAAGGCGACCTCCTTTATGGGTTTCTTAGTCAAATCAAATATCCTTAAACCCAAATTGTAATGGGCAACAAAGGCCAAATTCTCTAATAAAACTATATTATGCGGTACATAATCTAAGTATTCTTGTGGTGCGAATTGCTCATCAATTTGAATTGAGGCCAAGTCATTGAGATAACATAACTTGATTTTGGTGCCTTCAGTTTCGTCAATGAAGGCATATTGTTTTCCTGATGGAGATACCCACCCTGAATGATTGTATCCCTGGTCGGCATAAAAATCAATCACACCTAACTGAACAGGCACTGAGCCAGCAAAACTATAGACGTGCAAGCCATCAAATCCACAATTTAAATAAGCAGTATCGTTTCTAACAAAACAATCATGTACATAACTAACATTCGTAAAATAAGTGTCTAAACTTGGATTTTCAGGATCATCCAAACTCAACACCTTCATGCCAGTATTATTTGGGCCGCATGCGTACAATTTTGCATTCAAGGTATCGATAAAAATATTGTGACAAATGGTCATATGAAGGTTAGAATCATACACTTTGTGTAATGAATCTGGCAAGTATGATAAATCAAAGATTTGTAGACTTGAGGTTCCTTCATCACAAACGGCATACAAATAATTTTGATAGGTTTTGAAATCTCTATGGACAACAGTATATCCTTGAAAAGCTCCAGCTTCATAAGCTACATGCACTAAACTGTTATTCTCAATACGCAATATTTCAGTTCCTCTTGATGATCCAACAGCAACGTAATCCATTCCGCTCTGCTCAAAAGCCCACAAATCTGAATATCGGGCTTCTTCTACTGCAATTGGAATATCCACAGTATCTGTCCAATGGTCGAGCAACACAACATTGGAACTTTGCTGTGCAATTAAATCACTCGAGAACGCGAATAAAAATATGACAAGTAGCAATTTTCTCATTATTCATTGAGCCTCAAAAAGCTCTTCTGTTACAAACTTCGGGAATTTTATCACTTAAATTACGTTAAATGTGCATTCATTGACTAATATGTCTAAACGGTTTAGGTAAAAAAATTTATCTTAGCAAATCTGAATAAATAGATGAAGAACTTAGTAATCATACCAACCTACAACGAAATTGAGAATGTTGAGAAGATGGTGCGTAAAGTGATGTCACTTGACGGTAATTATGATTTACTAATCGTTGAAGACAATTCACCAGATGGCACTGCCGATAACGTCAAAGAATTGCAACCAGAATTTGAGGGCCGATTGCACATTGAAGAGCGCCAAGGCAAGCTCGGATTGGGCACTGCATATTTACATGGCTTTAACTGGGGACTTGAAAGAGGTTATGAATATTTATTTGAGATGGATTGTGATTTTTCGCATAATCCTGATGATTTAAGCCGATTATTAGAAGCCTGTAAAAATGGAGCTCAATTGGCTGTTGGATCGCGATATGTTAAAGGAGGTAAAGTGTCAAACTGGCCTTGGTCTCGTTTAATGCTTTCTTACTTTGCTTCGTGGTATGTGCGCATGATTTTATGGATTGGGATTAGAGATACTACCGCCGGGTTTAAATGTTATCACAGAACGGTTCTAGAAAAAATCAATTTTGACGCGGTGACCTTCAAAGGTTATGCTTTTCAAATTTGCATGAAATACGCTGCCATTAAACACGGTTTCAAGGTGGTGGAAGTGCCCATTACATTTATAGATCGCGAATTTGGTACATCAAAGATGAGCACCGGCATTTTCAAAGAAGCCATTTTCGGTGTTTGGAAAATGAGACGTTTAAAATTATAATTACTCAATTACCATCACCGATACGTCATCCACGTACATTGTCAAATCACTATCTTTTGTATTTGCCGTGATTCCAAATTCAATTTGGCTATAACCTCTTCTTGACCCCTGGTTTGCATACAATATATCTTTAGGCAAAGTCTTCCATTTGTCTTGATCGATAATTAGTACCCCGTCTTGCCACACTTTAACGTATCCTTTTTTCTTTGTTGAAAGTAGTGCTTCAAAAGTAATATTCACCCATTGATCTCTAGGAAACTTTACCGCCGTTTCTTCGGCTTGATGAATATTAGGGTTAGGGTATTTATGCTCAACAGTAAGTTTCTCATCTACTAAAGCAAGCCTTATACCAGCACCAGCTCCGATTGGGGTTTTTTCTTCTAAATCAAACAGAAACATCCATTCTGCAGATTCGTTACCTTCTAAAAATACCCAGAAATCAACGTTGACAACTTCACCTTCCCAAAAGGCCATGAATTGTTTATTGATACTTGCCTTAGAAGCATCTCCTTCAGGAGCCGCAGTTGCAAATGATTTAACAGAAGTATTGCCTGAGTGACCAAATGTTGTGTCAATGCTTATCTCATTCCCTGTTTGAGTATTTTGAAAAAAAGACCATTTCTGATTATCTCCATCAATGATACTATCAATGATAGCATAAGATTCAAAATCGTCTTGATAATTATCTGGCCCATCAAATTTTTCTTTCTTGTTACAAGAAAAAAGCACAATAAATCCGACTACATAAACTCTTCTCATTTCGTTAGTTTATATCCGAAAGTTAAACCTCCCCAGTTCTCCCATTGAAAATTATAGATATAAGAAATAATGGGAGTATAAGAAACTCTAAAATAGTAACGTTTCTCATCTGGCTCAATTCGGTAACCTACTGAAAAAGGCATTCTAAGAAATAAGCTACCTCTTGTTGTTACACTTAGCGATTGTCCTATGCCAACATCTAATTTATGCTTTTTCTCGCCAAATATGCCATGAATCATTAAAGGAAAAACGATTGCGGTACCGTTATTTTTATCTATCGGAAAAAAACTCAATCCCGACCTGAAATGCACATCAGTAAAATTTCCTTCGAAAAGCTGATGCTCAAAATTCAACGAGCCAAATCCTCCACTACCCAATGCCTCAAAAGACAAATAGTTCCTTTTCTGTGATAAACAAAGAAAAGAAGAACAAACGAGTAAAAAGACCAAGACTTTCTTCATTAATGTAAAATAGAAATTCTTGAATGAATAAAAAACAAAAAGGTAAAAAATTATGGGAATATAAATTCTCGGCTAGAAATCTTTAATCGGGGATTTCCAATTATCTTTGAAAAAAATCTCAAATGGCAAGTACTTTACTCAAAAATGCAACTATAATTAACGAAGGCAAGAAGTTCGAATCCGATTTATTAATCAAAGATGATCGCATTGTAAAAATAGCTGCCTCGATTTCTGACGATCAAGCCACTGTAATTGACCTACAAGGCAAATGGCTAATTCCAGGAATGATTGATGATCAAGTACACTTTAGAGAGCCAGGTTTAACGCACAAAGCCAATATTGCAACAGAATCTAGAGCAGCAGTTGCTGGAGGTATTACCTCATTTATGGAAATGCCGAATACAAAACCCAATGCCTTAACACAAGAATTGTTGCAAGACAAATATGATATTGCCAGTAAGTCTGCCATAGCCAATTATTCGTTTTTCATGGGTGCTTCTAACGATAACATTGAAGAAGTGCTTAAAACAGATCGTAAAGCCGTATGTGGAGTCAAAATATTTATGGGCTCATCTACAGGAAATATGTTGGTGGATAATGAGCAAACACTGACCGGCATTTTTTCAAAATGCGATATGCTAATTGCCACACATTGTGAAGATGAGGCCACTGTTCGTGCTAATATGGAGAAATTCAGACAAGAATACGGCGAAAACGTTCCTATAAAATATCATCCGATCATTAGAAGTGAGGAGGCCTGCTACCTTTCATCTTCAATGGCGGTTGAATTGGCTAAAAAATTCGATACAAGATTACATATCCTACATATCTCTACAGCAAAAGAATTAAACCTTTTTAGAAATGACATTCCATTAGCTGAAAAGAAAATCACTGCAGAGGCCTGTGTGCATCACTTATGGTTTTCTGATGAAAATTATGATGAAAAAGGCACTTATATTAAATGGAATCCAGCAGTAAAAACTGCAGCAGATAGAGAAGCAATTTGGCAAGCCGTTAATGACAATCGCATTGATGTGTTAGCAACCGATCACGCTCCTCATACCATAGAAGAAAAAGAGAACAGCTATTTTAATGCCCCTTCAGGTGGACCTTTAGTTCAGCACGCCGTTTTGGCCATTCTTGAAAAAGTAAAAGAGGGTAAAATCTCAATTGAACGTGCCGTTGAAAAAATGTCACACGCCGTTGCAGATTGCTTCCACATTGACAATAGAGGTTACATCCGCGAAGGATACTATGCAGATTTAGTAATTGTTGACCCAAACAAAAGCTACGAAGTCAATAAATCAAACATCCTGTATAAATGCGGTTGGTCTCCATTTGAGGGAACAATGTTCAGTCATGCAATTGACACTACTTTCGTAAACGGAAACATAGTTTACAGAGACGGAAAAGTACAAGAAGGCAATACAGGAATGAGAATGACGTTTCACGAACAAAACTAAGTCATTAATAAGTACATCTTCATATTGAGTTTAAGCTTGTTTTCTTGTAGTCAAGAAGTGAAAGACAATGGCCCAGAAAAGCCAAAAAACCTCATCTCTCAAGAAGCTATCATTCCTATCATCATTGATTTACAATTGCTAGAGTCACATTATCATAGAACCTATTCTAGACCTGATGTATATCACGGTGCGCTAGATTCGGCCTCAGCCATTGTATTTACAGATCATGGCGTTGACAAGGCACAATTTGAGGAAAGCTACGCTTATTATGCCTTTGATATAGAAAATATGTATCTGATTTACGAAGCCACTTTAGATAGCATCAATGCTCAGATATCAGAAGCTGGGCAAATTCAACAAATAGATTAAAAAAAATCCTGCCCTGGCAAAGCCAAAGCAGGATTTCAAATAGAAGTTTATCTTCTTATTATTTCTTTACAAATTTCTTTACTTGTTTAGAATCAGCGTTAACCATTTCAACAAAGTAAACTCCTGTAGAAAGATCTTCTAAAGAAACTGAGAAGTTTTTCTCTCCTGTGAACGTTCCTAAGTTCATTGTAGTAATTACTTTTCCAGTAATATCAACAACGTTAACTACAGTATTTTCAGAATTTGTTAAAGCAATTGAAATGTTAATTGCTTCGTTAGCAGGATTCGGATAAATTACGAATTTATCTTCAGCAGCTACGTCTTCAATTCCAACCTCAGCAGGATTTACTCTAGCTCTAACTAAAGGAGCTTTTCTATCAAAGAACCCTCTGTTATCACCATTTTCATCTCTACCTTGAATAAAAGATCCAGCGATTTCACCTTGTCTTTCGAACATTGGTTGAGATGGAGTAGCGTATTGACCTACCATTACCAAGTATAAATCGTTGTTATTAACGATTACTCCGCTACCACCTTGTGTAACTGGAATAGAAACCCAATTACCAATGTCACCAGCTGTTACAGTATAAGGAGTAGATAATCCCCAAGCCTCTAACCATTGAGTACCGTCATTATAATAGATTGAAGCAAGAATTTCTTCTCCAACGTTTACCGTATTAGAAGTTAATTTGAAATCAATTCCTGAAATTTCATCAGCAGCTTGGAAATCAAATAAAGATCCGAAATAAGACTCACCAGTTAATAATGGCCAGTTATCGATTGGCTCAACAGAACCTT
>JAUHXX010000251.1 GCA_030426825.1 Bacteroidia bacterium
AATATCTCCTTGGTTTGGCACTCCAGTTAAATCAATTGTAAACGGCTGCGTACCTGTAGATGTATCTCCACTCCAAACTTGCCACCCTTGCCCTGGGATCATCACATCCGAGATGCCTGAACATGGGATATATCCAGCCCCAGCAGGTGCAGATTCTAAATAAGAGTAAACAGATGTCCATCCGAAATTCGGATACCAAGAACCGGGATAACCAGAAGTTGCAAAATCATCATTAAACTGTCCAATATCTGCCCCAACAACAGCTGAGCCTAAGTATCTCCAAAAAGTTTCGCCAGCGTCAATGTATCTTTCAACGGTTACTGTTCCTATAATTGGATCTGTAAATGTACATGCAGGTACTGTACTGAAAACAGTTCCAGTTGATGGATTTACACCATCAGTAAAAATAACTGAACCACCCGGATCTGTTATCGTGTAGGCGTTTTCATTTTCGAAACTCCCTGCAGTATATACAAAATCAATTGTGGAACCGTTTCCTAGGCTTAAAACCTCTGTATCTGATGCGTCAGTAGCGGCATATGTCCCGATACTTACTCCGTCTTCAAAAACTTCTAAGAAGCCACCATTCCAACCATCACCCCAAGTATCTGTCATGGTAAGTGTATAGAAACAGTTCGTTATTAACTCATCTATCCGACCTGTTCCGGCCGCATCTGAGTTAATGGTTACTAAATTATTGGTTTGTAAGGTACTTTTTTGCACTCCCAACGAGGTAATAATATTAATTGGATTACCGGTAAAAGTCACCCCCCCTTTTGATTCACAATTCAAAGTAGTTAAATCCAATGAAGTATTATTGGTTAGAGTATTTGATCCAAGTCCGACAAAAGCAATTGTACCCCCGGCATCATTTACGGTTCCATTTTGGAGCATATCTCCATAAATATTTAGCCTACTTGCTCCATTTAAATTCAGCGCCCCTTCTAAAGTGAAGTTATTACATGTGGCCAAACCTACAATTGATGGATCATTTGGTGTTCCCACTGGAATTCTAGCATCCATATCCTCATTAGGCACATCAGCAGACCAATTTGCTGGATTAAACCAATCTGTGCTAACTGCTCCAGACCAAACGGTTTCAGTTTCAAAAACAAATCGTATCTGTGGTTTCGTATTTAAAGTTTGATTTGGGTTGCTACCACAAGCACTTCCGGCATTATCATTTCTTCTATATCTGTATCCATTCGTAGCATTTATTACTCTAACTTGTCCTGAAGGATCCCAAGATGGTGCAACCTGTGACCAGCAAACTTGAACTGCAATATTTTGTGTTCCATTCCAATTAAACGGGTTATCACATGTCATCATGTTCCAATCTCCTGTAACACCAGAAAAGGTGTGCGAATTAACCACAGTAGTATATCCTCCGTTTAAATTACCAGCTGCATTCGTGGCATTTGTGTGTTTTAATGAAATTGTGTAACCGGGTATGTCATAAATTGGTTTATTCGAAACAAAAAATCCTATTTCATTAATCGTTGATGCTCCAGAAATTCCTGCAGCATTTAACTCTGCAACTGTATAAACCATCTGACTTACTTGCCTTCTGAAATAAATATTTACAGGTGAAGCCGTAGTTACTCCATTGGTTGCATTACCAGAACCAATAGTTATTGTCTGACTAAATCCCAAATCTGGAATAAGTATCAAACCTACTACAAGAGATAAAATATAAGATTTAAACGTATTCATGACCAATTTTTGAGAGTATTAAATTATGAAACCCTTCCACAAATTAACGTAGCAAATTTGGATATTAACGTTAAAAATCTACGAATGAACGTAATTTAAAGATGAATGAAAGTAATTAGGAATCAGTTGAATATTTTTCCTATTGTTCTGAAGATTATTTTGAAGTCAACTAGCAATGATTGCTCAGCTATATACTTAAGATTTAAGTTTAATTTGGCAGGCAAAACCTCATTTATATATGACATTTCAGGATCATCTGACGCACCTAAAATGCTTTGTTCGTCAAAATATTCTAAACTTGCATAGTCAGTTAAACCTGGCCTTACAGTAAGCACCTTTTTTTGGTCCTCTGTGTACAATTTTACGTATCTCGGAACCTCTGGTCTAGGTCCTACAATACTCATTTCACCTTTAATAACATTAATAAGTTGTGGGAATTCATCAAATTTAGTTTTTCGAATAAATTTCCCAGATCGAGTAATTCTCGCATCATTGCCAATTGTTAATTGTCCAGATTTGTCGGCTCCTACAGTCATAGACCTGAACTTTAAGAGATTGAATTTTTTACCATCCATACCTACCCTAACCTGCCGATAAAACACCCCACCTTGACTATCTAACATTATCCAAATAGCAACAAGTAGAAAAAAGGGAAACAATAATACAAGAACAATTAAAGACGATATGATATCAAACAACCTCTTCATGTTACCTTATAACACTTCACTTACAGATTGAATTACCGCACTCGTGATCGTGTTCAAATTATCATTTGTTAGATTAAAGTAAACTGGCAGCGTGATTACATTTTTGTACTTATTGAAGGCCTCAGGATAATCATTCATATCTAACCCTAACTTTTTGTATGCAGTGAACATAGGGAGAGGTTGAAAGTGCACATTTACTGATACCTCTTTCTCAAATATCTTTTGAATGATTTGATCACGTTGTGCTTCTGAAGCATCTTTAATTCTTAACAAGAATAAATGATATGAACTTTCTTTTGTCTCATCTTTAAAATCAGGGATAACCGCCCATTCAAAATCTGCGAAAGATCGGCGGTAAAAATCAAAAATCTCACGTCTTCTTTTCAAGCTTGATTCATAGCGACCTAATTCGACAAGTCCAATCGCAGCTTGAATATCCATCATATTGCATTTATAACCTGGCTCAAGCACGTCATAGCGCCAATTCCCTATTTGAGTTTTTGCCAAGGCATCTTTTGATTGACCATGTAATGATCTTATGTTAAATTCTTTATACAATTCTTCTACATCAAACTGCTCAGGCAAATTAAAACAAACCGCGCCTCCTTCAGAAGTCGTCAAATTTTTAACTGCGTGAAACGAAAACACCGTAATATCAGTTAAACTCCCTGTTTTAGCTCCGTCTAAACTTGCACCAATAGAGTGAGCTGCATCTGATAACACCAGCACCCTTCCTAATTTTTTCTGGACTTCATTCTCAGGGGTAAACATTTTTTTTACCTCTGGAGAATTCACTAGTTCATTGATTGCAGGATAATCACAAGGCCACCCCCCTATATCCACAGGAATAATTATTTTAGTTTTCTCAGAAATCGCTCCTTCAATAGTTTTAACCGACAGATTGAAATCTTTTTGGTCGATATCAACTAAAACAACTGTAGCGCCACAGTGCAAAACAATATTTGCTGATGCGCAGTAGGTATATGCCGGTACGATTACCTCGTCACCTTCTTTTAACCCAAACCATCTGGCAACCAATTCAAGGCCAGCGGTTGCTGAGTTAAAACATATGGTCTTTTTACAGCCTACGTAATCCGTCAATCTTTTCTCAAATTCTTTGGTGTTTGGGCCAGTAGTAATCCATCCTGATAATAGTACTTTTGCAACAGCATCAACTGTTTCTTGGTCCATTCTAGGCGGCGAAAAAGGTAGCATATATTATTGTTTTGATTCTTCTGTATGACTTATTTGAATTACAAATATCACTAAAAAAAACATGAAGAAGACAATTCCTTTTTGACGTTCAAAAAGAGACTCAAATAAGTTGGCAGAAGCAAATAAACCAATCAACGCCAGTATCAAGTAATTACGGTGTTTGAAGCCTAGATACAAGTAGTATATCATCACTGCGAAAAGATACAAACCTCCCAATATCCCTAAAGCCACTGCAGTTTGGAGATATTGCGAGTGCGGATTCAGGTTTTTTTCAGCAAATGCCACCATTCCCTTATCTACATAATATGAAGATAGTTCATCAGATACATCCCCTGTTCCAACACCCATAGGGTTTGATTTAATAAAATCTATGCTAGAATTCCAAAGTAGAATTCTAGCAGGAACGCTGTTGATGTTATTCTGGTTTTTTTCGATATAGGCCTTTTCATCCTCAAAATAGGTTGAAAGTTCTTTTTTAACTGTATCGTAATCAGATCTTAACAGATCTAGCTTTTGCACAACCAAAAAACTAACACCCACAAAAACGAGTACACCTAAACCAAATATCAACAATCTTTTAATCCAATAGAAATAAGCGAAAGTTAAAATGGTCAGCATTCCAAAAAATCCCATCCATGGACCTAAGGAGTATAGCTTATAAATGAAATAGAAATAGAATAGAATTATGGGCAAACCAATCGAAAATTTCATCCATTTCCAGGCTTTGTTTTCTATGATATCATAAGCAATTAAAAAGCTCCCGGCTATTAAATACAAGGCCAAGTAAGTCGGATGAACACCCCCTGAAAGTCTTACACTTTCAAAGCAAAAACGCGATTTTTCAATTTCAAAACACTCATAAGCGCCATAAAGACAGATAGAAAGATAATAAATTGAACCGGCCACAAATGGCCAAATTAACCAGGTCAATTCTATTGGTTTCTTACGTTTTTTTACTCCATAAAAGAGAGGCATCACCAAAAAGGACATTTTAGTTTCAATATCTGACCATCCCTCATCCATATTTTCTGTAAACAATAGTCCAATAAAATATATTGCAAAAAAGCCCATGAACGGCAACAACTGCTTCTTGGGTAGTGCAAAGCCTTTTACAAATCCTGAAACAATAAGATTTACAAACAAAGCTGTCAAGAGGTAAACGATAACCCTTTGCTCAATTAACATGAACAAAGCAATTAGTGATGAAATCCCTAATTCAATCCAATCAAAATAATCTCTTTTCTCAGCCTTATTCATTCACAAACAAAGCTAGGGTTTTATGTAAGCCTAAAAAAATAACCGCGTGAAAACTTTACTATATTTGCTTAATATTCAAACAGCATGGAACTATTGAGTTTTATTAAAGAGAAAATATTAAACAACAAAATATTATTTGTGGTTTTACTAGTATTAGCAATGGTTGGAGGAATCATGCATCAAAAACTTCAGAAACCCAATTATGTTTCAGGTTTTCAAACAACTGGAGGAGCTATCGACTATGGAATTTTCAAAAGCTTAGTTGATTTTACTGAATTAGATTCAAGCCATTTCAATTTAGAAAGCGCCGCTTTTAACGAGATTCAAACTGCCTTAAGCGAATGCAAGGTTACTTATGTTCAAAAAGGTTCAAATGGTCTTGCGTTTACACTGTCCACTTTAAACAAAGACATGGACGCGGTAAGCACACAAAACCAAGTACTTACTTTACTGAATGAGAATAAATTAATCAAAAATTCTGAGCTTAGAAATATCGAAATATTGGATAAAAAACTAGTTTTCATTGAAAAAAAGATTCAACAACTAGATTCAATCATGTTAAACTCAAACGGAACATTTGCTTTAAGTAAGATTCCGAGTGATTCATATAACCTGTACGCGCAACAACTTGAACTTGAAGAAGAACGCAATAAATTGGCAAATTTCGAATTGGTAAAACCAGTTGCAGCATTCAAAGAAAATAAAAGGCCCTTACTTTTGTTCTTGGCGCTTTACGTGTTTTTAGCAGGATTAATTTTCGTTTTCTTTTCTAAGAAAGTGAAAACTAATTGAGGTTAAGTAATTTTTGATATTGTTGTATTTGTAGATCTAAGTTATCTTCCCAATTATACTTTGCAATTACATTATTTCTGCCAGCTTTACC
>JAUHXX010000252.1 GCA_030426825.1 Bacteroidia bacterium
AAGAAAGTTCTGGTTTAGACTTACAACTTTTGCAATTTGATGTTTCTGCATCTATAGGTTACAATGTTGCGCGCCAGTTTTATGGCGGAACAATTGAACCCTTAATGGAAGTTGGTCTTAGTTTTGCTAGACTACAATTAACACCAAGAGACACAATTCTTTACATGTACTATCAGGGAATTCAACTGAATGAAAAAACGCCATTTACCACGAAACCCAATTTCTATTTAGCACCTGGCATGAAGCACACTTTTGTTCTTAATAAAAAATACACAACATGGCTTTTCGTTAAATACCAATTCAAATGGAATTCCACCAGATACTTATGGAAAAATAACGATTTGCCCGGCGGGGCAGACATTCCATTATTTAAGTCAAACGGTATTCTCTTGTCTGCTGGTTTAATACACTACCTCAAACCAAAGTAGAAAACTACCCATAACGCAGTAAGCAAAGCTCACGTCCCTTCCTTTATCCATCACTTTCCCCTCCCATTAGTTTGACCAGTACCTTGGGTTTCCACGCAGGAATTGCCAACTCACTTTGCGGCGGCATCTAAAAATGACTAATTTTAGACAAACGTTAGCTTTAATTGACGATAGGACTCCGACCAAAATATATATAACCTCATGGGCATTTTCGACAGATTCAAAAAGAAGAATACAATACCAAAAAACAAAATTAGTGAAGGAGAAAAAATCCATGACAAGAATGAAACAAAACACATTCATCAAGAGGTCAAAGGACCAAAAGAATCAAATAAAAAAAGACGATTTTTAGCAGGGTGGGAAGTTAGACTTGATAACGAAGAACATTGTCAAAGCTTTTTCGAAACACAGATCACCTCCCAAGAAACTGCTTTGAGCTTCTATTCACATATCGAATTGGAATATGATGAAAACGGAGTTCTTGAAAGGGCAATAACAAAGGATGAAGACGGCAATGAGAAAGAGTTAATAATTCACAATGAAATAAAACTAAAGGATTATCGAATTAACAGTATAATCAACTTTTATATTGATGACAATGGTTTGAACCAACTGGGAGGAAAATCACCTTACAACTTTAAAATACCTTCAAATGACTGTCCTGGATCATTTCAATATTTAGGTAGAATTAGTAATCAAAGTATAGGCTATGAGTGGCTCCCTTTCGAATTGAATCTTATATCTCCAATCTATATGGATATGGATAAAATATGGCTTGATTACTCAAATCCTCATGAACCTGTTGTTTTAAATTTAGAAGAAGTCAATAGCCTCTCTACAGCCTATGATGATTTAAAATCAGATTCATTTATTGAATATAAAAAACAGGCGTTTGTAACTATTGAAGAAACTAGTATAGTATTTGACAAAGTCCATTCAGGAATTCCGAACTGGACACAGTTTTCTGACATTCCAAGATGCCCTAAGACAAATAAAACAATGAGGTTTCTGTGTCAAATTCAGTCAGGTGCAGTGAAAACCGAAAAAAGTAACATTGTGCCTAAAGACAGTTTTTACAATTCTTACTTCGACAATATGGATTTTTGGGGAGGCGGAGATATGTATGTGTTTTTTGAGCCCGAATCTAAGATTGCCTGCTACTTTATTCAGAACACATAGGTATAGAAAACTAAAGTTAACACAGTAGGCAAAGAACTGAGTTAAGTTCCAAGCTTTTTTTCGCCCAGTTGCTTGTCCAGTGTCCTGGGGTTCCACGCATGAATTGCCAGAGCACCTTGCGGCGGCATCTAAAAATTGCCTAATTTTAGGCAAAGGTTATCGGTAATTATGATTTGACATGAAGAATATATTTTTAGTACTTATTACATTATACAGTTGTCAATTTGCTACCTCTCAGGAGATAAAGGATTACAAGGACCTTAACAAAGCGTTGGAAAACCCAACTGATGTTATATCACTTAATTTAGCTTATAAAAGTCTTGGTAGTTTTCCAGAAGAAATACTAAAATTTGAAAATCTGGAAGTTTTAAAACTAGATGGTAACAAAATCACATCCATTCCCGAAGAAATTGGAAAACTAAAAAATCTCAAGCAGCTGTATTTAGGATTCAATCAACTTTCAAATCTGCCAGAAAGTTTAGGGAACTTAGTAAACCTTGAGAAGCTTTGGCTTGCTCAAAACAATTTGACAAGTTTGCCAAATTCGATAGGCAACTTAAAAAAACTTGAATGGTTAGCATTAGGTGGTAACAAAATAGAGGCTTTACCAACTTCATTTTATGGCCTTTCATCACTTAGACACTTCAACGTTGGTTTCAGCAAAATTACATCTATTTCCAAATCAATAAAAGAGCTATCGAATTTAGAATATCTAATTCTTGACGGGAACCCAATAGCAGATCTACCCCCAGAAACTGTCGAACTTTCTAAACTTGTTCGATTAAGTATTAAGGGAACTCTTATTTCAAAAGAAAGAATAATAGAATTAAAAAATAACCTACCGAATGTCGAAGTCAATCAATAATCAATTAAGTGATTTTAAAAAACTACCCCTAGCCCACGCGCAATTGTATCGCGTGTAATTAGACATTCAGTTTAACTTTGGAATCAAGCCAAGGTGTATTGCGCTAAAATCGCTGGAAGGCTTAGATGTACAGTTGATACATAAAAATTGCCTAGATTTAATCAATCCTTTTAAACCATTGTAACAAATCAACAACACCAACTGTTTAACTACTATGAGATTCAAACATATCTTTCCATTTTTCCTTTTTTTATTAGTTGGTTGCTCTAAGTCTCAAATCAAAAAAAACGGATGCACCGGTCCTGGATACTATATAGGTCAAGATAGTTGTAACATGCACCTCAATAACCTTTTTACCCCAAACGGAGACGGATTCAACGAAACCTTTCCGGAATCTTGTGATTGTTCAGGTTCTACTGACTTTTTATTGGAAGTTAAAACAGGTAATAAAGTACTTTTTTCAACAACTAAGCCTAAAGGCGATAATTGGGATGGCACTTACAAAGGAAAAGAAGTAAAAGAAGGTGTATATGACTGGACTCTGACCTACACTCTGGAAAATAATTTGAAGAATTTCGAAGGAAATATCACTTTAATTAGAGACATCACTGAACCAATAGATGTTGAGGGCTCTTGCGTTTTTATTTTTACAGATCCGATAGTTGTTTATTAGAAATCAACTTACCCACCCCATGCAAGACTACACTGATTTTGCCGAAAAAAACGGCGTCATTTTAAAGGATACCGGTCCTTGTCAGTTCTGTGGTGCACAGGTTAAGCGGGGAGTTCATGAATGCCTTGAAATATTCAATTTTGGCTTTTCTGGTGTGGATTATAACAGCCTTGAAAATCTTCAATATAAATTCTTTGTGGTTGATGCGCATACGCTTCAGCATCCAGAAATTCACGGCCGTTGGAATAACCATTTTCATTTGACGCGTTTAACCTTGACATTGAGAAAGAATGTGCAGTGGCGCTATCAAGACTCACCAAGGCTTAGTGACATTTTGAAAGCTTATAAACAAAGTCATCCTCATGAAGTGCTCAGTCCACCAACAATTGGTGCAAGAGGTGGTGTTACAACTAGTGATGTCCTTGCTGTGCAAGATGACTCTGAAGCCTGTAAAAAGAAGATTATTAAGTGGGCTGAAACGGTTTACGAATCTTGGCAGGCTTATCATCAGACGGTGGATGTTATTGCGGAGCTATTTTTGAAGGGTGTTGGGAAATGAGGAATTATGGCAAAGTTATCAGCCTTGCCTCTATCTGAAAATTGTATTAAATTAAACGTTTACTATAAATCTTTTCAACCATAACGTTCCAAATTTCGTAAACTATTAAAAACCCAAAGTGATCAATCGAATTCTATTACTTTTCCCTGTTTTATTAATGCTTTCTTGTAAGAAAGAAGATAAAACAGACCCAAATGAAAACCCTAATAACTTTTCTGGGGGTGGAATTGTTTATTTTTCAGGTAAAGTCATTAATGGAACGACAATGCAACCAATGGAAGGTGAGACTGTATGGATATATCCAACGAGCCCTTTATCTTTGCCAGTAACCAGTAATACTGAAGGAATTTACTTAACCAGTTACGCATACTCGGGTACAAATGTCTCAATTAATGATACCTATCCAGGAAATATTGAACTCTATGTTCTAACCGACTCATCTTGGGGATCAGCTTTCGCTTCAGATATTCCTTTTCCTAAAAACGGAGATACCATATTTACTGATATCCTGGTTTATCCTGAAGCCGAAATTGTACATGATCTAGAAATCTCCTTGAATCCTTCAACAATTAACACATGGTCTTCAAACTCAACACTTACGGTCAATGGATCAATTTCAAGTGGTGGTGTCACAATTCCTGTGGATAGTTATTCTTTTAATGGAGAAGACCGATTTGGAAATACTTATGGACTGTCAGGACCTTCAACACTTTGGACAACCAATGTTTCTGGAATTCACGACATTTATCTTCGTGCTGATTTTAAAGTTAGAGAAGGCATTACAGGTCCTAAAACAATTGTAATTGACACTTTGTTTTATGTAACACAAATGTATCCATGGGTTTATGGTCTGAGTTCTACAGAACATAAAATTTTAAGAGACAAATTCGTTGGTAATTGGGACGCTAATTGTATTTCAACTTGGGGAAGTGAATGGAACGCTACTTTCGCTTTTGATTCAGTTCTTCATTACACAGGAGAAGTTACAGAACAAATCACAGGTTTAACCCCAGTTTCTTCCGTTTTTGATTACGGACACGATTATATTAACTTTCCAGAACGAAGATTTTTTATTGATTCAGTGGACGCTAATGGAAAAGCTTTTGGCTCCGCAAGTGTTCGCAAGGAGGGTAATTCAACCATAAAGAATTGGAATTTTGGTAATTTGTATTTTACAAATAATGATGATTCCCTTTATTTCACAATATATAGGTCTAGCATTGTTTATATTAATTATGCTCTGAAGAGAGACTGACTTTAGATAGGACTCAATCAGTTTATAGTTCTTGAAGAACTGCTTAATGTCAATGCTGAGAAGTTTCTGGAGGAATTTCGAAAGACAAGGATTAAAAAATTCCCTATCTTTAATCAAACCCAAAAATCAATGAGAATTCTATTTCTAACCTTCTTCTTGTCCTGTTTTTCTTACGTTTACAGCCAAGATGAAACCAAAGGCCTTTCAATTGGACTGTCACTCTATCCTAATATCTCGAATGGATTCGCCGAAAAAAATGACACTGATTCAGAATACTATGTCGGCATTGAATCAACCAAGTTTTCTTACTCTGCGGGCATCTCATTGGTTTATCAATTTGAGAATCAACTCGGAATTTCGAGTGGTATCAATTTTATGGAAACTGGTGACAAAAGCTTAAATTACAAGCCTGATTTAATGAGAGGTTTTCTTTATGATCATCACTATCATTTCAAAGAATTATTTATTGAGCTGCCAATTAATGTTTCGAAAACTTTTGGAGAGCACTTGCAGATTAAAGCTGGGTCAAGTCTACTCTTCAATTTAATGCATAAAAGGCGAATCGATATGCTAGAAGCCGAAGGGAGTTACAATTTTGCTCCTGATGCAATTGAAAATTCTAAATTCGGTGTTACATGCAACCTAGGATTTGCATACTTGATTAATATTTCAGAATCTCAAAAGATAGAAGTTGGGCCTTTTGCTCAATATAATTTCATTAGTCCATTTGATTCTCATTGGTATATTGA
>JAUHXX010000253.1 GCA_030426825.1 Bacteroidia bacterium
TGTTCGTTGAACTCCAACTAAAGCGGCATAGTGAAAAACATAGTCAAAATTATTGGATAACATAATTTCAGCCATTTCGTCACGGTCGTTCGCATCAGCCTTAATGAAGTTAAAATTATCGAATCCAATTGGTAACTTCTCAATACTTCCTGTCGATAAATTATCCACAACAGTAACGTGGGTATCCTTCTCTTTTAATAATCCTTTTGCTAATGCACTTCCAACATTTCCAGCCCCTCCTGTAAGTAAGATTTTCCTCATTTTTATATTTAATTAGGTATAAAGATAAAACTTATCATAAATCTAAATGATTTCAATCTATTCAAGCTCAATAAATGTTGTATATTTAAAAAGCAAAACATCTGTTAAACCGTTTTAAATCTGGAATCGACAAATTCTAAATACAGAATCGCATTAACTGGAATCACCAGCTTGTTTTTTTTATGGGGATTCATCACCGTAATGAATGACGTATTAATCAACACCTTCTCAGAAATTTTCAAACTTCCTCCAACTGAATTATCTTACATTCAATTGGCTTTTTTCGGTTCTTTTTTCATTATTTCACTGATATACTTCTTATTGTCTTCTTTAAGTGGAAAAGACCCAATTAATGCAATCGGATATAAAAATGGAATGGCCATAAGTTTGCTAGTATGTGGATTAGGATGCTCTAGTTTTTATTTTGCGGCACTCAATACTAGCTATCCGCAGTTTATTCTTGCCTTGTTCATTTTAGCCGCTGGTGTCACCTTTTTACAAATATGTGCTAATCCATACGCTACCATTTTGGGACCTGAAAGCACGGCAAGCTCAAGACTCAACCTTGCTCAAGGCTTTAATTCTTTGGGCACCACATTAGGGCCAATTGTCGGTCTTTTAATGATTTATTCATTGTTTTCAAATTCAACTACAATAATGGGAGTTGGAAAAACCTATTTAGCTTATGGTATCATTTTTCTAATAGCCGCTTTCATAGTAAAACTCAGTAATCTTCCTGCCTTTGAAAACAACACAAAAACAGCATCTGGTTTTGATGTTCTGAAGAACAGGAATTTAAAATTTGGGATCGTGGCCATATTTTTTTATGTTGGTTCTGAAGTAGCAGTCGGCAGTTGGATCGGGGCTTTTGGAAAAGACCCATACATAATGAATTTGGATCCTATTAATGCCAATGCTTTTTTAGCTTTTTTTTGGGGAGGATTAATGATCGGCAGATTAATGGCAAGTATCTCGTTAAACGAAAATACATCTCAGCCGTCAAAACTATTAAAGATGGGGCTGACGAGTCTGATTATTTTTCTATTAATCTGGACCATCAAAGGATTAACAGTAGATGAGCACAATGGTCAACTCGGATTTAGCCCAGTTCCATTCATGGATATTTCATATTATGGAGTATTCCTTATCATTAATTATTTCGCCTTTCTGATCGGAAAAGGAAAGCCACAAAAGTTGATTGTAATTTTTTCAGGAGTCAATCTTGTACTCCTTCTAATAGGAATATTTGCTTCAGGCCCATTAGCGTTTTGGTCAATTCTAGGGACAGGTTTATTCTTTTCAATTGGATGGTCAAACATTTTTGCCTTGAGTATTAAAGGCTTAGGAAATAGTGCAAGTCAAGGTAGTTCACTTTTAGTAATGGCAATTGTTGGTGGAGCTTGCCTTCCTTGGATCCAAAGTCATCTTATTGAGGCTTACTCAATTCAAGTTTCATTTGTTGTTCCTTTGTTAGGAATGATCTATCTAATATTTTATGGGCTAAATGGTTACAAAAGAAATTTAAACGAAGATGGATAGAACGTCAGATTTTACTACCTTTGCAGCTATACACTGCCCGCTTTTAACAAGTTCAAAACCCTATTAATATGAGTAATCGTCTAGGCATAGATATTGGAGGAACGAATGTAGCTTTCGGAATCGTAAATACAGAAGGAGAATTGGTGTATACGAATAGTCTATCAACTAAAGATTTTTCTTCTCCTGAAGATTTAGCAAAAAAGATTGCCACCATCCTTTCTTCAGAAACCAAAGAAACTTTTGAGGAGATAGGATTGGGAGCTCCAAGTGTAAATGTGGCAAGTGAAAGTATTGAACATGCACCAAATTTAAATTGGGGCGAGATAATTCCAATCAAAGAAATTTTCTCAAAAGTATTCACCCCGCCAATTACAATAATCAATGATGCAAATGCAGCCGCATTGGCTGAAAAGCATTATGGTGAGGCTCAAGATCTTTCATCATTTTCTGTTATTACTCTTGGCACAGGTGTAGGACTGGGAACCTGCCTGAATGGTCAACTAGTTCTTGGAGCTAGCTGCTTAGCCGGTGAAATTGGACATTTTGTTATAAGAAGAGCAGGTAGAGAATGCAACTGCGGTAATTTGGGATGCCTTGAAACCTATGCCGGTTCTGATGGAATTGTGACTACAGCTAAAGAAAAACTAGAATTCAGTAGTGGAGGTTCAGCACTGAACAATCTGACACCAAGTAATCTTACTCCACTTGAAATATTCAACGCAGCACGAAAAGACGATCCAGTTTCTTTAGAAGTGGTAGATGCAGTTTGTCATGATCTCGGGTATGCTCTTTCTGGTCTTGTGAATTTCATGGATATTGAAACTATTTTTCTCACAGGTGGAATAGCAAATGCTGGAAATATCTTAAGAAGAAAAACAGAGAAACACTTGAAAAGCTACGTTCTTCCAAATTTACGAAGTCGCGTAAGCTTAAAAATGACCACGCTTGATCAATCAACTAGCGGTATTTTGGGTGCAGTTGCAGCAATTACTGAAAAATCAAAAATGACGATCAATTAAGTCATGAAAACCTTACTGGCCCTTTTACTTTTGATTCCTACAAATTGTAATGCTCAAGAGAATTTGGCCAAAATTGTCAATCCGTTTATAGGCACAGGTGGTCATGGACATACTTACCCAGGAGCCACTACCCCATTCGGTATGATGCAATTGTCTCCAGACTCTAGATTAACCGGCTGGGATGGCTGTGGTGGCTACCATTATTCAGATAGCATTATATATGGTTTTAGCCACACCCATTTAAGCGGAACAGGAGTTTCTGACTATGGTGATTTGCTTATTTTCCCATTTACAGGTGAATATCTGTGGGAAAATTCGTTCAGAAAATTACGTAATGAAGGATATGGATCAGCTTTTAATCATAAAACAGAAAAAGCTAACGCAGGATATTATTCTGTCCTTTTAGAAGATGAACAAATTAATGTCGAGCTAACCACGACAGATCGTTGTGGCTATCACAAATATTATTTTCAAGAGTCAGACACTAAAAAAATAATCATTGATCTCGGACACCGGGACCAATTGCTTGATTCGGATTTAATATTCTTGAACGATACTACTATAGTTGGCAAACGCATTTCAAAAGCTTGGGCAGAAGAACAACATTTTTATTTCGCAATCAAATTTTCTGAAGCCCCTATTAAAAGGCAGTTTAAAAAGAATGAAAAAGGACAAGCATCCAAGCTCATTCTTGAATTTAGCAGTGAATTTGCCGTTTTAGGAATTAAAGTGGGCATGTCTGCTGTGGATATCAACGGAGCAAGAAAAAACTTAACTAACGAAATGCCTCACTGGAATTTTGACGCATACAGAAAATCTTCTGAAGAGAAATGGAATCAAGAACTGAGCAAAATTAAAATAACAGAAAGTGATAGGGACAAGCGAACTATTTTTTATACTGCACTCTACCATTCGTTTTTAAATCCAAACATCTTTTCTGATGTAGATGGCAGATATCGTGGAATGGATAATCAAATTCATCAATCAAACGACAGCAAACAATACACCATTTTTTCGCTTTGGGATACCTTTAGAGCCGCCCACCCGCTTTTTACAATAACTCAACCTAAACGCAATTCCGAATTCATCAATACTTTGTTGAACCAATATAAGCAAGGTGGTGTTTTACCCATTTGGGAATTAGCAGCAAATTATACCGGTTGTATGATAGGATATCATGCAATTCCCGTAATTGTAGATGCATATATTAAGGGAGATAGGAGTTTTGATGCCGAACTAGCATTAAGAGCTATGGTAAATAGTGCAGATAAAGACCATTTAGGTCTTGAAGCCTATAAAAGACAAGGGTTTATATCATCTGAAAATGAGAGTGAAAGCGTTTCTAAAACGCTTGAATACGCTTATGACGATTGGTGTATCGCAATTTTTGCTGATTCGTTAGGCAAAGATGATATTGCAAAAAGATTTTATGAAAGAAGTCAATTTTACAAAAACATTTACAATCCTAAATCAACTTTTATGCAACCTCGATTCAATGGAGGATGGAAAAATAACTTCAAACCAAATGAAGTTACTTTTGATTATACTGAAGCAAATTCTTGGCAATATTCCATGTTTGTTCCTCATGACATCTTGGGTCTCATTCAATTACTAGGAGGAAAAGATGAATTAGAAAAATGGTTAGACGATTTATTTACAACCTCTAGCGAAACAGACGGAAGACATCAAGTGGATATAACGGGATTAATCGCACAATACGCTCACGGCAACGAACCCAGTCATCACATGGCCTATCTGTATAACTTCACTAAAAGTACTTGGAAAACCCAAAAATATGTAAACCAAATAATGGGGTCACTTTACTTTAACAGCCCTGCTGGTTTAAGTGGGAACGAAGATTGTGGTCAAATGTCTGCATGGTACGTTTTAAGCTCACTTGGTTTTTATTCCATCACTCCAGGCTCAGATATGTATACAATTGGAACTCCATACCACGAAGCATACGATATTGTCTTAGAAAATGGGAAGGTATTCTCAATGAAAACTGAGAATTACGCGCCTGCAAATTTTTATATTAAATCTATCCGTCTGAACAGAAAACCGCTAAACAGAAATTACCTGTATCATCACGAAATTATGAATGGTGGAGAAATAGTTTTTGAAATGAGTCCAGAACCACAAGATTTTTTTGGAAATAGCCCTTATATAAAGGTTAAAAAGGCACAACTTCTTCCATCCCCTTATTTTGAAGAATCCGAAAAAGTATTTACAAAAAAGCGAAAAGTTGTTTTAAAAAGTGCCGAACCCGTTGTTGCCATCAGGTATACCACCGACGGAACAGTACCAAATGAGAACAGTGATATTTATTCCAAACCGGTTAAAATAAAGGCAAGTACAACTTTTATTGCCAAATCATTTGGACATAAAGCTGAGAGCTACCCAGTTTATGCAGAATTTCACAGAGCAAATTCTAAATGGAGAGTTAATCTTAACACTAGGTATTTAAATCAATACTCTGGCGGCTCTGAACGCGCATTGATTGATCAAATTAGAGGGAATACAGACTTTCGAACCGGTTCCTGGCAAGGATATTACGGAAAGGATCTTGACATTGAAATTGACTTCAGAAAGAAAAAGGACATTCATTCAGTAAAATTAAGCGTCTTGCAAGACATCAAGTCCTGGATCTGGTTTCCTAAAAACGTAAAATTCTTAATGTCTAAAAATGGTAAGACCTGGTATCCAATTAAAACTATTACCAATTATGAATCTCCAGAAAAATATGGTCATTACATCCAAGAAATCGGATTCGAAAAAGACATTTCTACTCGATACTTAAGAGTAGTCGCAACCAATTACGGCCCTTGTCCTGATTGGCATCCGGGTAAAGGAAATCCTAGCTATATTTTTGCTGACGAAATCATCA
>JAUHXX010000006.1 GCA_030426825.1 Bacteroidia bacterium
ACCAAATGTTACCAATCTAATTAACCCAGGCGATCAAGGCTTAACTCTTACAACGACTATTCCAGCAACTTCGGTAGTGGCAACAAATAGTAGTCCGAGATTTAATAATTTCCCACCTATCTTTTTATGTGCAGATCAAGATTTAATTTTCGATCATTCAGCAACCGATCCTGATGGAGATGTTTTAGTGTATGAAATGTGTACTCCTTATCAAGGAGGCACTTCATTTGCTCCTGCTCCGAATCCAGCATCACCACCGCCGTATACTGATGTTCAATGGGCGGCAGGAATATCCGCGGCTTCACCATTTAGTGCTGGCTCAATATCGATTGACCCTAACACAGGTCAAATGATCGCTTCTCCAGGCGCTCAAGGGTTATTTGCTGTCGGTGTATGTGTCAAAGAATATAGAAACGGGGTTTTAATTGGAGTCAATACGAGAGATTTTTTATTTAAAGTGATTAGCTGTGAAGTTCAACTGGAAGCAGAAATGACACCACAAAATCAGCTGTCAACTTTTGTTTCATACTGTCAGGGATTGACCATTGATTTTGAAAATACGAGTTGGGGTGGAACCAATTATTTGTGGGATTTTGGAGTTCCAGGAACAACTACTGACCAAAGTACTTCATTTGAGCCTTCGTATACTTTTCCGCAAGCAGGAGTGTATGATGTTATGTTAGTTGTAAATCCAGGATGGTCATGTACAGACACTGCAATTAACACTTTCATTATTAATGATGAAATAGAAGCATTTTTTGAACCGCCGCCTATTCAGTGTATAGTTGGCAATAGTTACGATTTTAATGGTCAAGGGGTATTCCCGGCTACCGGAACCACTTTTGAATGGCTATTTGGAACGGTTGCGAACCCAATGACAGACGTAACGCAAAACCCAAGTAATATTGTGTACAATTCCCCTGGATCCCATCCAGTTACGTTTATCGTGAAGTACGATCAATGCGCAACAAGCTATACAGACAATGTAGAAGTTGCAGCTCCACCGGCAATTAATTTCGGAATAGAAGATGAGTTAAAATGTGCTCCATATGAAGCGCAATTGGTGAATTTATCTTCTGGAAGTACAACAATATACTCTCTCTGGGATTTGGGAGATGGAACCACGTCTACTGACACTCATCCCGTAAATGTTTATGATGTTGGCGTATATGATATTTCATTAACCATTTGGACAGATGCTGGATGTATAGATACTCTTACAATGGACCGCCCTGGATTGATAGAAGTTTTTCCTAGGCCAACTTCAATGTTTGATGTTACACCTCCTGAAGCAAATGAGTATGAGGCTAACTTCTATTTTATTGATCAGTCAACAGATGCCGTCCAAGTAAGTTATCAATTTGGTGATGGCTATACTGTAACAGCTGATACAACTTGGCATTTTTATAATGAACCGGGAGTTTATCATCCTAAACAAATTGTTTACAATGAATTTGGTTGTTCAGACTGGTCGCAAAAACAAATTACGGTAACACCAGTTATTCCTATTATTGTTCCCAATGCATTTACTCCAAATGGTGATGCCTATAATAATGTTTGGCAACCAGTGCTTTACGAAGATCAGGTAATCGAGTTATTTATTTTTAACCGTTGGGGCGAGCTTATTCATCATGCCCATGAATTAAACGCAGGATGGGATGGTTCATACCAAGGTGTAATGGCAGATGATGGCGTTTATACTTGGAAAATAATTTACAATGACTTTAAAACAGATGTACCAGTCACGGTGCAGGGTCATGTAATATTAATGAAGTAGTAATTACACTACTGTTGCTATTTCTTGTTGCTTAAGTGCTAGAAAGTTTTTCCCTGTCAATTTGCTTCGTACCCAAGTTAGAAAATCAAAATATTCGAAAACAACTTGCTCTTTTGGATCATTTTTTAAATCCGCCAACAGACTTTCTATTGGTGCTAGTTTTTCTTGTAAATCAAACACGTTTGTAGTTTTAGAAAGCTGAGAAATTAATTTCAAAAAGATTTCTTCGAATTTATATATCCGGTTTCTGTTTTTTAAATAACGCTTAGTGCTGTTTATTGCATAAGGTAAAAAACGACTGTTATCTAATTCAAAATGAAGAATTAAATTGATCAGTTGTGCGAAACAATAAATGTCCTGTTTTTGGTCAATTTTATTCTCGTTTAAGATGTTGTTTGTCCAGCTTAGTGCCTTCGAGAATTCACCTAACCCCAAATAAATTACGGCAACTTGAAAGTCTATATGAGCTTTTCTCAGGCTATTAATATGTCCTGCGTACAAGCGATAAGCTTCTTCTATTTGAGGGACTAATTCTAAAGCCTTTTCGTATTCCCCTTTTTCAGCAAGAAGAGACAATTCTAAACTCATTGTGCTTGAAAAATATTTAATATCTAAATCAATGTTTTTACCGGGATTCGAAAGTTTTTTAAGTTTCAATAGGTGATCTTGAGCCAAATCATACTTTTTCAATTTAGTTGAGATATAAATGAAATTGGTTAGTGATGAAAAATAAATATTGGGCTGCTGTTTAGACAATGTCTGATCTTTTTCTAGTAACTCAATGATGGCATTTAAATGATAATGTGACAAGCTTAAATCATTGACTGAAAAGTAGTATGCGCTCTGAATATGATGAAATAAGTATCGACATTTTGTACTACTGTCTTCTTTAGTAATCGATTTAATTTGATCAACGAGTTCACTTAATTTCAGTGTCTCGTTTTCATCCCTCACTTTGCCATTTCTGTTAATTTCTTGAAACAACAAACTTTTAACATTCCATAACTTGTGAAAAGTGGATATTTCTTTAACGATTCTACTTTCATCAGCGAACATTTTGGTAATTTCTGCAGCTTTGACATCCGTATATAGCTCGTTTTCAATTAGTTTTTTTTGCTTCTCTTTTATTTCAAGTAGCAGATTGAAGTTCTCATGTTTTCTTGCTTGCTTCTCAGCTGAATTCAAGATTTTTTCAGACTGCCGGTATAATCCCTTATTATACAGTATTTCGGCACTATGAATTGATCTGAATATTTGTGCGTCAATTGAGGATGTGGAGTGAAAGGTGTCTAAACTCTTGAGGATGTTATTGTACAGCCTAGCTTTCGTGATAGAAAACTTATTTAAAAAGGCCTGACCCTTAAAATGTTTGAACAGTTTGTCCTCATCATATTCGTCCATCTTGTCGATATAATCGAATAATTTGATGTAACTGTTTTCTTCTCCAATTGTATGACGTGATGAGAATACTTTGAAGTATCGTTTTTCACTTTTGTTGAGACTCGTAATGAGCTCATGTAGACTATTTGATGCTTTATTAGACATATATAAAATTTGGGTTTGATTGAGGTTAACGGAAAATGCTTTCGGTGATATTTCAAAAGTAAAATCGCTTAATCTCTTATTCAATATGGGGTATTTATTTCAATACCGTTGATAGAAATGATATTAATGAGGTATTAACTGATTGTATAGACATGTTTATTTATTTAAGTGAAATCACTTCTCTTTAAAAAACAGATAATAATCAGTTATTGTTATGACATTTCTATGACAAAAGGAGTCCAAACTTTAGTCAATTTTGCAGCCCCAACATTGTGTTACGCTTTAACGTCATAGCATTCACGCATCATTCAATTGGTGTTGAAGAAATAGGAAAATTTCATTTGGAAAATGATGAGATTCAGCCAAGGATGCAACATCTTAAGGATCAATTGAATATTTCGGAATTGATGTATGTATCCACCTGTAACCGGGTTGAATTCGTTTTTGTGACCAATGTAGAAGTCGATCAAATATTTTTAACTCATTTGCTCAATGAATTCAATCCTGATTGGGATCAGAATCATATACTTCATTTAATAGAAAATGCTAAGCAGTGGAACGGAATTAATGCTGTAAATCATCTCATTGAAGTGTCTTCTTCTTTAGATTCAATGGTTATTGGAGAACGTGAGATAATTACACAAATGAAGGATGCATTTGAATTTGCACGTGTGAACAAACTTTCTGGCGATACGATCAGAATAGTAATGCGACAAGTTGTTCAAACTGCCAAACGAGTTTTTACAGAAACTAGCATTGCAGAAAAGCCTGTTTCAGTGGTATCTTTGGCTTACCATGAGTTGGCAGACAGAGGATTGTCTGATGATGCTCGGGTACTTTTTGTGGGAGCAGGCGTAACCAATACCAACATGGGTAGGTTTTTATTGAAACACGGGTTTACCAATTTCACCGTATTTAATCGATCATTAAAAAGAGCCGAGTTACTGTCAGAAATGTTAAATGGTCAGGCCAAAAAATTGAGTTCGATAAGTGGGCATAATCATGGTTTTGATTTATTAGTTTGTTGTACGGCTGCGAATGGACATCCAATTAATGAGCAGATATACGCTTCGCTTTTAGCTGGTGAAAAAGGAAAAAAAATTGTAATTGATCTTGCAGTACCTTCAGATCTTGATCCTGCTATTAAAGAGAAGTATCCGGTGGATCATATTTCTGTAGATTACCTAAAGCAAATTTCTGAAAAGAATTTAAAGTCTCGTAAAAAGGAATTAATTCATGTGCGTCAAATTATTTTTGAGGCCGTTGAAGAATTCAAAGAAATCTTTAAGATGCGCCAGGTTGAACTTAAAATGAGGTCTATTCCTGAAAAAGTAAAAGAGATTAAGCAAAACGCGCTTGAAAATGTCTTTTCGAAAGATTTGGAAAAGCTAGATGATGAATCTCGTGAAGTCGTTGACAAGATTTTAGATTATATGGAAAAAAAGTACGTCAGTGTTCCTATGATCATGGCCAAACAAATGGTCGCTAATAAAGAATTTGAGAAATGAAGATCAAAATAGGATCAAGAGGAAGTGATTTGGCCTTATGGCAAGCAAATTATGTTAAAGATGAGCTCGAGAAAGCTGGTCATGAGGTGGAAATAAAAATCATCATTACGCGTGGGGACACCATTCAAGATTTAAGCTTCGATAAAATTGAAGGCAAGGGTTTTTTCACTAAAGAGATTGAAGAGAGTCTACTAAATAAAGAAATTGATTTAGCCGTACACTCGCATAAAGATTTAGAAACGACTTCTCCTGATGGGCTGATCATTGGAGCTGTTTCTTACCGAGCGGATCCTGCTGACCTATTGATTATTCGAAAAGAATCAGTTGATGAACTGAATGTCCTTGATTTGATTGAGAATGCCGTAGTCGGAACTTCATCAGCAAGACGTCAAACGCAGATGAGACGGTTAAGAACTGATGTTGAGTTGAAAGAATTGAGGGGGAACGTTCCTACACGAGTAAATAAATTGAGAGAAGGTCAATATGACGCTATCATTTTAGCCGCAGCAGGTCTAAAAAGATTGGAATTAGATTTATCTGATTTGCAATTGGTTGAATTGGATCCAACTGTTTTTGTTCCGGCCCCAGCTCAAGGAGTGCTTGGTTTACAAATTAGAGAAGGCGAAAGTGATTTGATAGAGGCATTGAGCGTCTTGCACAATCAAAAAGTTGAGAAAGAAATTTATATTGAACGACAAGTGTTGAAGCAAATGGATGGAGGCTGTCAATTGCCATTAGGCGTTTATTGTACAGATAAAAATAACGAGTTCACGGTTTATACCAGTTTTGCAAATTCTAAAACAGGCGTAGCGAGTGTACATTCGTATCAATCTACCAATAGAGATGGTCTTATCGAAACGATTATTGAAGAGTTAAAGTCGCAGTTATGAGAATCTTAGTTTCTCGAAATTTACCCAGTGAATCACAATTACGGACTTGGTGCCAAGAAAAAGGCATTGAATTAATTGAAGCTCCTTTTATTCGAATTGATCCGGTTTTAGATATAGAAATTCCATCAACCGATTGGGTGTTTTTCTCATCTCCAAATGGATTAGATGTTTACTTTAATAATTACCCTTTATTAGCTAAGAAGATTGGGGTGTATGGTAAAGGAACTCAAATGAGATTGGCTGCTAGAGGGATTGAGGCCAATTTTACTGGTGATACAAGTAAGACTCCTTCTGAAATTGGAAAAGAATTTTTTGAATTCATTGGTCCACATGCAACGGTGCTTTTTCCGCAAAGTCAATTGTCTAAAAAGAGCATTGCCAATGCCAATCCTGGTAATGAATGTATCGTTAAAGTGGTTTATAACACTAGTCTTGCCAGTCATTATGAAACCGGGATTGATATAGCGATATTGACTTCACCTTCAAACATTGACGGCTTTTTATTAGAAAATAAAGCAGACAATATCCGATTTATTGTTCTTGGTGAGACGTCCAAAAATCATTTTGAAAATTTAGGCTTAACCGACCAAATATTTGTCCCAAAATCAGCTGATGAAGAATCAGTTATTCTGCTGCTGGAGGACTTGTTGAAGTCGTAGATTCATCAACCTCATTGGGCTGCTCTTCTTCTGCCTTTGGGCTTACTTTTTTGAAAAAGGTCTTATATCTTACAACTATGATGGCAACACCCAACGTAATTGATCCATCAGCTACATTCCATATTGCACCAAACACTTCTTTTCCTCCTAAATCAAAAGGCATCCAGCTAGGCCAGGTAACCGTGAATTGAAACATATCTACAACACTGCCTAAAAGAAAACCATGCGGACGTAAAACGGGATTTCCATCAGGACCAATTACCCAACTGTTGTTGCCATCTAGCTCCCAATTCCATGAAATATTTGGATCTAATTCCCAGATGAAATCATAAAACATCCCATCTATTAAATTACCTGCAGCACCGGCAAAAATTAGCCCAACGGCTATTATCATTCCTTTAGAGGTGCCTTCTTCACTTAATAATTTTCTGATATAATATCCGATACCAACAATTGCAAGTAATCTGAATATAGATAGCGCATATTTTGCCCAAACTCCTGCACCTAAGGTTGTGCCAAAGGCCATTCCACGGTTTTCAATGTAGTAAAACTGAAAAAATCCGTCAATTATTGGAACTTGTTCGTGTGGACCAAATTGCGTTTTGATGTATACCTTAACGATTTGATCGATAAGTAAAACGCCGAGAATTACTAAGATTACTTTTTTACCCAAAACGAGATTATCCTTGGGCATTTTTAGCCTCAATGCTCAACGTAGCATGAGGAACTAATTTCAATCTTTGCTTTTGAATTAATTTACCTGTAACTCTGCAAATTCCGTAAGTCTTATTCTCAATTCTGATGAGCGCATTACCAAGATTTTGGATGAATTTTTCTTGTCTGGCAGCGAGCTGAGCCATTTCTTCTCTTGACATGGTTTCAGATCCATCTTCCATCATATTAAATGATCTACCTGTATCATCTGTTCCATGATCATCACTATGATCTAATTGACCTTTTAAAAGCTTTAAATCTTCTTTCGCTTCCTTCAATTTAGCTTCAATAATTTCTCTGAACTCTTTTAAATCTGAATCTGAATATCTTACTAACTCTGCCATGCGCTCTAATTTTTGAATAGAAACAAATATAATTGAATTAGGCTATAAATTGACTTGCAGATAGAAATTTTCATCAAAAACACTTGTATGCCTTATGAAATCTAGAACATAAAAGTTTATAAAACGTTTAATTGATAATATTTTGATAGGATTTGAAGTACCTTCTTCCTAATTCAATCAATCCTGCTCCATCATAATGAATGGCATTTTGATCTTTTATTTCTTTTTCTATTACAAAAGGGTATGTGGGATCCGCGTATCCTGTATTTGTCATTCGGTTTGGTGTATCCTTTATAATGGATTGAATGGTTTTTCTATCTGCTGATTGATTTACCCAATGGGGCACCATGCCGCCTAAAATGAATGGGACAGTTTTATTATTCAATTGCGTTCTGATCGCCTCTATAAAATCATCCAAATCTTGCTCATAACTTTCGTTTCCAATATCATTTTCGCCTTGATGCCATAAAATGGCAACCAATTTACTTTTATCAGCGAATTGATAGATGTGTTCAACCCTTCTAAACGCATCAGTATACAGATATCCGCCAATGCTCCATTTATTATCTTGAAAACCAGAACCTGCTTGTCCGCATGGAATGATTAAAAGTTGCCGATTGTCTTGAAGGTATTCTTGCCGATATAATTCCGCAAAAGTGGTGGCAAATCCTACACTATTTTCAAGTTGAGAATGATGTTGCAAAGGTTCATTTGCAGCAATTATCTCCATATCATTCTCCCCAAATCGTCCGAGCTGTTTGATATCTGAATGCACTTTCGGAACACTAAAAGGCCCTTCGTCTCCATAATGGGTATTTGATTGACCAATGTTGAGGATAATATCATAGCCTTCAATTCGAGATTCCACTCTTTCTTCTTTTCGGCAACTGTAGGATCCTATTAAAATGACAAGGATGACATGAATTTTGGGTTTCATATGATGTAAACAGAAAACCAAGCTATTTATTTTGATGATGTCAGAAAATGTATCTTTGCGCCAGAATCAATCGTCATGAAAGATAAACTGATATATTCCTTAAATAAGCGTTACGCAGTAAAGAAATTTGATCCTACTAAAAAGTTGTCATCTGAACAGTTGCAAACTGTCCTTGAGGCTGCTCGATTAACGGCTACATCATATGGTTTACAGTTGATGAAAATAGTTGTGGTTGAAAATCCTGAGATGAGAGAAAAGTTGGTTTCATGTTCTTTTGGCCAACGTCAGGTAACGGACGCTTCGCATCTATTAGTTCTATGCCGAGAAAGGGATTTAGATTTAAAACATTTTGAGGATTATGTCAACTTAATGGCAACTACAAGAAATCAAGATCCTAAATCTTTAGATGGATTCAAAAACATGATGGTCAATTCAATTCTCACCAAATCAGATGAAGAACAAACCCTTTGGCTGGAAAAGCAGGTTTATATTGAACTCGGAAATTTGTTGACAGCATGTGCATTGCTTGACATAGACTCTTGTCCCATGGAAGGGTTTATTCCGGAAGAATACGACAGAATTCTGAATTTAGAAGAGCAAAACCTGGCAGCAGTTTTAGCATTACCTATTGGATACAGAGCAGCAGATGATCCCAACGCTCAACGTAAAAAAGTTAGAAGAAGTCAAGAAAATTTTGTGTTAACCGTTTAATTACAGCACCACTAATTTCTGTGTATTAGAATTATTTTCTGTACTCATTCGTACAAAGTAAACTCCTGGTTTCAAATCATGAATTTCAATGCTAGACTGAACCATTTCAGTTCGCAAAATTGCCCCAGTTTCTGAAATTAACTCAAATTGTACAGGCTCAATCAAATTGGTTTTTATGATAGATGACCCGTTAGTAGGATTCGGAAACACGCTAAAACTTAGTTCAGTTTCTGTTCCTAAACTTGCTGGGTTAGGACTGATCAGTCCAACACGTTCATTTTCAATGATAGACCTCATTAAATCAATTTGCCCTTGTGTAAATGAATTTTGGCATTCTTCTGACGAATAATCCATGTAGTTCTCAACCATATCTGGCAAGTCACCTAATACTGGAATGGCGTCTGTGCAAGTATTTTTAGTGGTGTCACAATCTTGATTTGATTGATCTAAGGCATTAGGAGTATCATCAATTCCGTCTTGTTCAGTGCAATCTCCGTCACCCCAAATATGTCTCAAACCTAAATAATGACCAATTTCATGAACGCAAGTTCTGCCTAAAACAGTGACAGGCCCAGAGCCTAAGTCTAAAGTATTTGGATTATTTGAACCGAAAGCTTCATATTCAATGACAACGCCGTCACTCATGTTGTCTGCAGAACCTGGAGGCCAATGAGGTAGGTTGTTTGGTGGAGTCGCATAACCCAGTAAGAAAGGTGTTCCGGCAAAACTCATATTGCAGACCCAAATATTTAAATAGTGTTCTTGATCCCATGGGTCAATTCCTCCGTCTGCAGTTGATTTGACACCTTCAGCTGGGAATTGAGAGAAATCAATAAAAGAGGTTTCAGTGGTTTGCGTTCGTGTAATTCCGTTGGTTGGATTTCCTTGAGGATCAATGGTAGCCAATTGAAACTCTATAAAACTATCACCAACTATGGTATTGAAAGTATCTCTTAAGTTAGTCGTATCGGCATTTAGTCTTCTGAAGTCTTCATTCAATCGTGCAATTTGATCAAATACTACACTGTCTGCCAAGTTTTCTTCAGGTTGATTGTAAACGATATGCACAACCACATTGATTTGATGAACAGTCGAGCGGTCTTGACTTTGAATCATTTTTGCACGATCAAAACTTTCATTTACGGCATTTAAATAACCTGGGGTTAATGATTCTTGATGTTGCATCAATTCATAAGTGTGGCACTTATGAGTTTGAGCATTAACAATTGCTGAAAAGCAAATAGCAGTAATTAGAATAATGGATTTCATGGACATTTTTTTTCTAAAGTAGAAAAACTGTGCTTACATAAGAATTAAGAATTGACAAACGGTTAGTCTGCTAATTTGGGCGGCTTATTAATTTACAATGTTCAATTATCAATTGACAATCAATTTTTTGGTTAACACGCGATTGGAATTGATGACATTCACCAAATAGGTGCCTCTTGCAAATTCATTGATGTCAATTTGAATAAGCTCTTGGTTAAGGTTAGATGTTTGATACACGATTTGGCCGGCTAAATTTTGGATAATAATTTGACTATTTTCTGCCAGCTGATTTAATGCTATGGTAATTTGATTTTGCGCCGGGTTTGGATACAAATTAAATTCAAAGTTAGCATGATCTATAAGGCCAGTGACAGTTGCATCAGCTGAAATGTACGTAGTATCTGACTCATTGCAGGCATTTACAACAAGCTGAATACTGTAGTTACCAGATGTAGCATACTGATGGCTGATTAATGTATCGTCAAATTCCGTAAAGGTGGTTGAAGTGCCATCTCCCCAATCCACAATGCCATTTCCAAAACGCTCTGAGTTATTTTCTAAAACTACCGTATTTAAGCTACCATTATGCCAATTACCTTGGGCATCTGGCGGGCCATCAAAACCTAGACAATTGGTACGCAAAAGCCAACCGTCTTGCGTTTGACCGGCATTTTCTGGGAAAACAAAGCCCGTAAATACCAAATCTCCGTTTGGTAATGCGACTACATCCTGAAGGTAGTTATCTTGGTTTCTTTTGCGATACCTGCGCGACCAGAGTTCATTCCCGTTAAAATCTGTTTTTAAAATCCAGCCTAGTGGGTTGTTATCTATACTGTCAACACTTGCACCACACATTACATAGCCATCAGACACTACAACAGCAGAATTAAACCATTCTGACAAAGTATAATACGAATAGGTTGCAGAATCAACATTTGCATATATTTTTTCCCATAGCTGGTTCCCGTTTTGATCCAGTTCCATTACCATACCATGGGGTGCTTTGTTTCCAGGGAAATTCGGATCTTCAAATCGATACTGACCATAAACTATAATATTTCCGTTTGCCAAGGTTATAGCAGACCCACCTTCACTATTAGGTGTACCAAACCAATTTTGCCACTCCAAATTCCCCTGGCTGTCTGTTTTTACAACATAGACATCATTACTACCAGCACCAAAACTGCTTGTATAGCCAGCTAATACATAACCTCCATCAGTGGCTAACGATATGTTAAAAGGAAAGTCAGTTCCTGCTCCTCCAAAATTATTTTGCCATAAAACGTTTCCATTAGTATCAGTTTTTATCAACCAATAATCAACCTGCTGAGCGCCAATGATTGTTCCCGAAAAACCATTAAAAATATAAGTTGAATCCGTATCCTGAAATCCACCAATTAAGGCATCAAAAAACAAAGTATCTCCAAATTCTTTTACCCACAAGGTATCCCCATTTTGGCTAATCTTTTGCAATACAGCATTATCACCTGTGTTATAATAATTTACTTGCCCAGGGATTATTAAATTTCCAGTATTATCCATAAACAATCCATCCTGATAACCTGGAATAAAAACATCACCCGAAGTACTCGTTTTGATATTAAAAGTATCTAAACCCTGACAATCTGAATCAAAATGAAATACTTTTGGTTCATTAGAATACCCTCTTGAACCAACAATCCAAAAAGTATTGTCTTGATTGTTGTAAAGGATACTTCTAAAAACTTCTGATTCTGGATTAGATAAATCCACCAATTCGTTAAAATAAATCTGTCCATAGCTCATGCTAGAAACAACAAAGGCTATGAACAAATTTAATGTTTTCACTAGTGTATAATTAATTTTTTCGTAATACTTTCTCCTTTATCAGAAGTGAGATTTATTAGATAAATTCCCTTCTGGTAATCAGATAAACGTAAAACTAACTCATTATGTTGGTCGTTGAATCCCCAAGAGATAAGGTTAGATTAAAAAAATGAATTCACTTTAATCTCTGCGGAATAAAAACTAAATAGTAAACTGATTTTCAGTTCATTTAGTATCCAATCTAAAACCTACTTAATCGTAATTTCAACACGCCTGTTGTTCTGTCTGCCGATTGGCGTGTCATTGCTATCTATTGGATATTTGCTGCCATAACCTTTATAAGTAAGTCGATTTTCAGGAATTCCATGTTTAATTAAAAAAGTATACACCGTTTTTGCGCGATATTCAGACAGGTTTTTGTTTTCTGCATCTGCCTGGCTATTGTCGGTGTGTCCACCAATTTCAAACTTATATTTATTATGCGTCATTAAAATGTCAATCATCCTTCTTAATTCAAGTTCAGATTCATCTCGTAATGCTGATTTCCCCTCATCAAAAAAGATATTATTTAGGGCAATTGTTTGACCTTTTTCAACAGGCACTAAAAACAGGTTAATCGTGGTATCACTGAAAGCAGCTAAATTGCTCAAATCAATGTTTTGTGATATGGGAATAAATCCTTCTGCTTCAGCTCTGAAACCATAGTTTGACCCTTTAGGTAACACAATTTTATACCCATCCCATCCGAATGAATGCGCCATTCCAACACGTTCACCAGTTTGCAGATTCTCATATTCTACATAGGCGTCAATCGGCTCATTGGCCTTTTTGTTCACCACCATCCCCTGAACAATTAAAACGGGTTCTGGTTTGATGGATTCTGGAGCTTTGATTCTGAAAATATCAGACCTTCCATATCCATCTTTCGAAGAAACTAAATAAGCATAATCACCTTGAGCAGCAAGTACAAAATAGGCATCCCAGGCATCTGAATTTATTTCGGGTCCAAGGTTAAGTGGTTTGGTCCAATTAGTCCAGCTATCGTCTTTTCTGGTGCACATGAAAATATCTGAACTCCCGTAACCGGAGTGGCCATATGATGAGAAGAAAAGCGTTTTGCCATCTGGCGCAAGGAAAGGTGAAAAATCTGTCATAAATGAATTAACCTGAGGCCCTAAGTTCATAGGTTTTGTCCAGGTAGAATCTGACTTTAAAAAACTGATGAAAAGATCTTTGTTACCATAGGTATCCCCATCATCAATCGAAGTAAACAATTTAGTGCCATCACTAGTTAAAAAGTAATTCACATATTTATCGTCATTTTTAAAATCATTAATGTCTTGCTCTTTGGGTAAGGTCCATACCCCATTTTTTTTGTAAGATATTGATACCCCACTTGAACCTTTCGTCCCATCAGCCTTGTAAGTATTCCCTACCAATACTTTATTATTGTCAGGCGTCATTGAAATCACGTAGTTATAGCCGTTATTATTCAGAGGTGGAGGTAAATGAGTTGCTTTTTGCCAAGTATTGGTAATGGTATCTAATTCTGACATCCAAATATCTGTATAGTCTTTTGCAATATTCTCTGGATGATTTTTACGGTTAAAATATAAATGTTTTCCATCAGCAGTAATGAATGGACTCTTGTCTTCATCATTCGTATTGATGTTTGGTCCTAAATTTTCCATTTTATGTCCGTTCTCAGGATTTTCGATCAAATAAATTGGCTCTGTGTAGCGGTTGATTTTAATGTAATCTGCCTCAACAATCATTTTATCATCCACTTTAATTCCAGTTTTATAACCAACTAACTTTATTTTTTCGTTCGAATGAAATAATTCATCATTGACATAAAACCGAACCACATCATTTTTTTGTTTGATTCTGAGAATGTTGGTTTGTGGCATAGGTTTAACAGCAGAAAATCTTTCCCAGTCTCTGAAAATCACTCTTTCATTATCTACCTTACCGTAAATTTTAACCGATCCGTTTGAATTAATTACGAAGGCAAAATAGTCTTCCCAATCAAATTGACCAAACAAGATACCATAACCATTGTTTTCTACTCCTTCAACTTCTCGAATCGCCACTTCAATCTCGTAATCATATAGAGGATTTACTTTTATTTTGGTTCCAAATCCACAGGCACCATCAACTTTTTGTTCTATCTCAAAATGTCCGTCTTTAATTACCGAGCGCTGTTTTTGATCATCTTTTTCTAACCAGCCATTTGTATTGCTTTCAAATCCATCTAAAAATTCTTCAAATTTTTGAGCAGACGTATTGATTGAGAATATGATGCAAAGAATGCTGAGTATAGAGAGCTTGGTCATGAATGTATTTTTGATAAAGATAAGCATTTGATGTTTTTGAATTTAGCGGAATTCTGACGTTTTATATCATGTTCTGTGCCAACATCCCTATTTTTGTAGTGCATGTTTGATCATTTAAAAGATAAAATAAAAACGATTCCTCACAATCCTGGGGTTTATCAATATTATGATAAATCAGGAAAGATCATTTATGTCGGAAAGGCTAAAAACTTAAAAAAAAGGGTAGCATCTTATTTCACTAAATCGCAGGATAATGGTAAAACATTGATGCTCATTAAGCGTATCCAAGATATTAAATATCTAGTGGTAGATACTGAAATGGATGCGCTCTTATTGGAGAACAATTTAATTAAGAAGTATCAGCCTAAGTATAACATCCAACTTAAGGATGATAAAACCTATCCCTGGATTGTCATTAAGAATGAGGCGTTCCCAAGAATCTTTAAAACAAGAAGAGTTATTAAAGACGGCTCCAAATATTTCGGTCCTTATGCCTCAGTGAAAATGTTGTACACACTGATGGACTTGATTAAAGAAGTGTATCCCCTCAGGACTTGCAATCTCAATTTGTCACCTGAAGCAATTGAAAAAAAGCAATACAAGGTATGTTTAGAGTATCATATAGGGAATTGCAAGGGACCTTGTATTGGTGAAGAGTCAGTTGAGAATTATGAGCGTTATTTAGATGAGATTCGTAACATTTTAAAAGGCAATGTTTCAACCGTTATTTCTGCATTAAAAAATTGGATGAATGAACTTGCTACAGATTTAAAATTTGAAGAAGCGCAAGACATCAAAGAAAAGATCCGATTGTTAGAAGGTTATTATTCAAAATCTGCAATTGTCAGCCCAACCATAATGTTGATGTCATGACTATGGTAGAGGATGACAAATATGCTTATGTGAATTATTTGAAGATGAATAATGGTGCAATAATTCATGGCCACACTGTTGAGGTGAAAAAGAAATTGGATGAAAGCCCTGAGCAAATTATTCCCATTGTGTTGGTTGAAATGAGAGAACGCTTCGGATCAGAAGGAAAAGAGATTATCTGTGAGGCTGATATAGCTGAAGATTTCCCAAATCTCAAAATAACACATGCTCAACGAGGTGATAAAAAGGCATTGCTAGATTTATCGCTTCGCAACGCAAAATTTTACATGCTTGAAAAACACAAGCAAGAAAAGCTGGTGAACCCTGATCGTAATTTAGAACGCATCATGGAAACCATGAAGAAAGATTTAAGGTTGAAAGAATGGCCTACACATATAGAATGTTTTGATAATTCTAACTTTCAAGGAACCAATGCCGTTGCAGCTTGTGTTGTTTTTAAAAACGGAAAGCCATCAAAAAAAGATTATCGACATTTCAATATAAAAACGGTTACCGGCCCTGATGATTTCGCATCAATGGAAGAGGTGGTGTTTAGGAGATACCGGAGGCTATTAGACGAAGACCAGCCTTTACCTCAAGTAATCATAATTGATGGTGGAAAAGGACAGTTGAGTTCGGCCCTAAAATCAATTGATGCCTTAGGCTTAAGGGGTAAGATTACATTGGTAGGTATCGCTAAAAAGCTAGAGGAAATTTACTTCCCTGGAGATTCGGTTCCTATTTACATTGACAAGCGTTCAGAATCTTTAAAAATAATTCAACATTTAAGAAATGAGGCGCACCGTTTTGGTATTACTCATCACCGAAATAAGCGAAGTAAAAATGCTTTAGGCACGGAACTTACCATGATTGCTGGTATAGGAGAAAAAACCGCCCAGGATTTAATCACTGCTTTTAAATCTGTAAAACGCGTTCGAGAAGCTGACCCAGAGCAAATCGAAAAAGTTATTGGAAAAGCCAAGGCGAAAATTTTGCTGGAGTATCTTCAGAAGAATTAGTTTTTGCGATAACCGCAAACAATGATTCTTCCTTGCTGCATTCAATTACCTTAGGGCGTTTGTTCAGACTAATTTTGGATCACAAACATGTAAAACAGATCTATGAAAACGCTTCTCTTTTTAATGACTTTAGTTCTTTTGGGATTTACTTCTTGCCATACGGCTAACTTCAACAACTTCAATAAAAAGAAGTTCACGAATTTAAAACCAATTTCGACCACATACCCAGATCAAGATACCCCAGTTCAAACTCATTCATCAGCGTTTTCGGATAGTAAGTCGCCCCAGAAGGTAAATTTCAAAGATGACCTAGATAGGCTAACAGAGAATGACCCCAAGATATTGGAGATTAAAAAGGCGATTAAAAATGGGACTAAAATTTTCATTAAAAACGACACCACTTATTATCAAGTAAATGATCCATTCTATGATGGTTTTTCCGAGAATTTAATTGGACGATTAGAAAAGTCTGAAAAACCAGAGAATGAGGATTTTTTAGAAGTAAAAGTTAGCAATTTTAAAGAAAACAAAGCTGGATTCACTGAAATTAGCACTAATGACATTATCTCAGCTAAAACTGTTATCGGTTTTGATAATTTAAAAGTTGGTGCGGAGGAGGCACATGTTACTGAGCCTGAAGAATCAAGACAATTCGATCAAAATGAAAAAGCGAATTGGAAAGAAACCTACAAGTCTAGAGTAAGAAAAGTTAAAATTCACAGTCTCGATTCAAACCCAGAGGCCGCAGTGCATGATTCAGATTCTTTTAAGAAAGGTAGAAAACAGTTTCTTTTGACTATGCTTGTTTTCCTCCCTTTAGCCGCAATATTTTTGTTGCTGGGAATATTTGCAAATTTTGCTTTCATTTTTTTAGGTGCGGCATTATTAATTATTACCTACAGTGTAGGCTGTGTTTCAGCGTTCAATTTTAGACTGTATATTGACGAGTGCAAATTGGCAGGAGTTAAACCAAAGCCAGGTGTGCAACTAATGCGCGTAATTCTTTGGTTTGGAATTTTTGTGATGTCTTTTTTAACTTATTTTGCTCTAGCAGGACTGATATTGATACTCATTGCAAAATTTTCTAAGAAACGATTCAGATTAAAAATGGAAAATCAATAGATTGACCTAGATTTGCGGAAATCGCAAACAACAATTCGTGCTTGCTCAATTCAATTACTTCAAGGTGAATCAATGCCCTAAATTTGGTCTGTAAACATGTAAAACAGACAAAATGAAAACGTTTATAATTTCACTCGCAATAATGGCATTAGGGTTTACCTCGTGTCAAACAGCAAATTTTAACAATTTCAATAAAAAGAAGTTCACGAATTTGAAGCCAATTGAAGCCACATATCCAGAGCAGGAGCGTGAGGTTTCTGGACAGTCGTTAGCGCTAACAGAAAATAATTCAGAGTTGAATAAGAATTTCAAGGATGATTTGGATCGCTTAACTGAAAACGATCCTAAAATAATCGCAATTCAAAAAGCAATAAAAAGTAAAACACCAATTGTTATAAAAGATGGTGATGTCATTTATGAAGTTAAAAAGCCATTTTATGATGGCATTGCTAGAAGTCTGATTGGAGACTTAGTTGAGTTGGATGAAGTTCCAAATGAAGAGTATTTAGAATTAAGTGTTGATGGTGTTAAAGAGAGTAGATACGGACTTACAGAAATTTCAACAAATGATGTGAAATTCTATCAAACCAAATCCGGTTTGATAGAAAAAGTAGAAGAGCCAGTTGAAGAAAAATCTCCAGACGAAGAAAAAATTGAAAAGGAGAAGATTGAAAAAGAACCTGTAAAACAGATGGATTCAAAACCTATTTTGATGGAAAGAATGACAGATGAAGAAGCTGAATCAATTCCCCATACCAAAAATGCGCGGAATACTTTTTTTTCTGGTTTAGTAGCTGTAGTTGCAATGTTTTTAACCGTTGCAATAACTGTAGTCTTATCTAGTCCTTGGCTGTTGATTGGAACCGCAGTCCTGTTTTTAATTGCCTTTATTCTCATGTGCGTTTCTCTAAGTCAATCAAAAAAATTGGCTCGTGAAACTAAAAAAAGAAATAAAAAGATGAATCGAAAAGCTAGCCATGTAAGAGGTGCGACAAGAGTGTTTTTCATATTAGGACTTGCAGTTTTTGGAATCGGATTGTTGATAGGACTGGCGGTATTGCTTTATGCATTTTAACCCACCTAAACCGTATTAAATTGTGGGTCAAGCATTTTGGCCTACTTTTTGCATTTGATTCGTGAAACCAAACCTCACGAATTATGAATAAACTAGTACTCTTTTTAGGCGCAGCTATCATGTTGGTGTCCCTAAACTCTTGCAAAAAATATAAAAATAAAGAAGTCTATGCGAATGTACCCGTGTACATGAGCTACTCTGATTTTAGAAGTTCATTTGAATATTATGACGGAATGCATCCTATGACAGCTCCCGGAAATATCTTTATTCATAATGACATCATTTTTATTTCTGATGAAGACAAAGGCATTCATATTGTTAACAATTCAAACAAATCCGCACCTTATTTTATTGGGTTTATGAATATTCCTGGGAATACGCAAATAGCTGTGAAAAACAATATTTTATATGCGAACAGCTTTATTGATTTACTGACAATTGATATCTCAAATATTCAGGATCCGAAATTGGTGAACCGCATGTATGACGTGTTCTCATATTGTACGCCAGCAATTAATGACGAATATCCAACGGCTGATATCAATAAAGAAAATGGAGTTGTTATTGCATGGGAAATTGAAAAAACAAAGGATGTTTCAGGTTTTGGGGCTAAACTCTTTGCTAAAGATTGTGCTGAGTGCGAAAAAGAAGAAATTCAAACAAAATCAGCTTCTTCAATTCGAGTAAATTTAGCCGGTTCAAGAAGCCAGTTTGCAATTATTGATAATTACTTATATGCTATCGATAAAGGGAGCATTAAGTCCTTCAATGTTTCGAATTCAACAAGTCCGATTTTTGGTCATGAAAAGAAAACTTGGGATGAGCCCGAAACTCTTTTCCCAGAAGGTGATTATTTGTTTGTTGGAACAACAACAGGTATGAAAATTTATGATGCTGGTGCAGATAGAGATAATCCAAATTTTGTTTCTGAAATAGAGCATGTTGAATCATGTGATCCAGTTGTTGTTCAAGGAAACTATGCTTATTTAACGCTCAGAACCGGAAGCGATTGTGGCGGAATTGATGATGAATTACAAGTCATTGATATCGGAAATTTAAAGTTCCCAAAGTTGAAAGAACAATTTGATATGACAGACCCATATGGTTTGGCTGTTGACGGAAACTTACTATTTGTTTGTGATGGATCAGATGGATTAAAAGTATTTGACAATTCAAATCCGCTAGATTGTGGAGACAACTTGATGTATCACTTTCCAGCTGTACAAACTTCAGATATTATACTCAATAACGGAGCTGCTATTATGATCGCAGAAGAAGGGGTTTATCAGTATGATTATACAAACCCTAGCAATTTAACAATGATTAGCTTGCTTAGTTTCTAAGTGTTAATCTTAATGGCAAAAAGGGGCTTCATTCTTAATTGAGTGAAGCCTTTTTTTATTAAAAGGATATCTTTATCCATTCGTGACAATTGATACGAAAATATCGCATAAAGTTTTTAACTTTTTATCAGAAGAATTTGATAAAAAATATGAAAAATGTGAAAACAATGAAACTTTAGATTCAATTCAGATATACAAAACGAAGGTTTTTATGGATAATATTGGAAGAATTAGCCGGTACTCTGATTCCGTCAAATTAAAATTAACTGAATACAGAAATTATAAAAGTCTAAAAGTGACCTTAGATGAAACGAAAGTGTTTTTAGTTTCTTTCTGTGGGGGAACGTTATTAACCTCAATGTTTTTTCTCTATCATCAAAGTTTCGCCGCGATAATTCTAGGATTAGCTTTCGGAACGTATTTGTATGTAATAATTAGAAGATTGGTTAAAAAAGGGTTGATAATTTATATAGAAAAACTTATCTCTCAATCAAAATAAACCCATGCTGATTTCCATGATAATGTTTGTAAAGTAGTATTCTATCTGCTTTTCTTGGTACACCTTTTTTTTGGTAAGCCAGTCGGTTTGTTCGAGTGTTGTCATTATCGGTTCTACCGATAAGAACAATGTATCGAGAACAATTTGCTGAACTTCTAAAATGTTCTCGATACAATCCAGATGAATTCACTTCATTCATTCACAGGATCACTCAAACAAACCTGAATATCGATTTTAAAGTTGGGGGACTAAACGCGTTCAATCAAAATAAACCCATGCTGATCTCCACGATAATGGTTGTAAATGAGTATTCTATTTGCTTTTCTTGGCACACCTTTTTTCAGACAGTCAGCAGGTAATTGACCGGTTTCTAATAATTGGGCACTCATCCAGCAAGCAAAGGCACTAGACGTTGGATATTCACCCACCAAATTTTTGAATTGATAAACAGATGTCTCTGAGAATTGTGTGGCCATATCATCATACCATTCATCTGATGCTGATGGACTAGTATAACCTAAAACGAGTGCATCGATATCTTCTTTTTTCAAGTTGTTTTTGCTGAGTAGATAATTCAGTTTTTGATGGATATCTTCTCGAGATGGATAAGTGATTTGATCAACATCTAAAATTTTGGCAATCGCATTTTTAGATTGATTATTAAGAATAAACATAGCAGATCCTTCGCCTGCAATAACTCCATTATTATACAATCCTAATAATCGATTGATGTTGAAATTACTTTCGTCAAATTCGTCTGCGGCTCCAACTAAATAGGTGTTGTCTGTATGCTCTTCTAATAACATTTGTGCTCCAGCTAGGGCAGATTCAAAGGATAATCCTCCGCTTACATGGGTCGAATTATAGCCTGTTCGTTTTCCCATCAAGGCTAAATTACCAGCAACTGCATTTGCAGTGCTCTGCACAAAACTCGTTGGAGTCAAGGTTCCTTCTTCGTATTGGATGATCTGATTTAGAAATTTAAAACAATCACCAAGTCCACCGTTTGCTGTACCTAAAATAATGCCGTCCAAATTGGGATGGTCTTTCAATAATGGAAGGCCGGCTCCAATGCCTAACTTCACAACTTTACCCATTCTTCGGAGTAATCCCAATGGAATCAACTCCATATAGTTGGGTTCAACGGCTAAGAATTTTCCTTCATTAGCTGATAGAATTTTTCCTTGGATGAAGGAATCATCTTGTGATTGTTGAGGTGATATGCAGGTCATCTGATGGATATACATATCAAACTTGACTAATGATTAATGAGCTACAATTTCCTGCAAATCCGAACGAATTGCTCAATACATGTTTGATTTCTTTTGAGCTTTGATTTGCAATTGGGCCGGGGTAGCCTTCAATGGCCTGATCAACGTGTAAACTTTGGTACAATTCGTTGTTTTGCAAAGCAAGAATGCTGAACACTGCCTCAATTGCTCCGGCCGCACCTAAAGTATGACCTGTGTATGATTTGGTAGAATTATAAGGAGGTAGTTCGCCTAAAGTTTCTGTGAGGCCTCGCAGCTCAGTTATGTCGTTGTTTTCTGTTGCTGTTCCGTGTGCATTCACATAATCTATGTCTGCGCCTTTAAGCTGGGCGGTATGCAATGCTTCAGTGATACAAGCTCTGACTCCAATCGCTTCTTCAGATAAAGAAGAGGCGTGGTAAGCATCATTACTGTTTCCGTATCCTTTAATTTCAGCGTAAATGGTTTTACCGGCAGCTAAGTCTTCATTTTCTAAAACTAAATAAGCCGCGCCTTCTCCTAAATTTAAACCTTTTCGATTCTGATCAAATGGTTGACAAATCTCGGGCGAAAATATCTGCAATGCGTTAAATCCGTTGACCGTGAATTTAGCTAGGGCATCTGTTCCGCCAACAATCATTCGTTTAGCGCGTCCAGATTTAATCAGTTTGGCACCTAACATAATGGCATTCGCAGAAGAAGAACATGCCGTGTTGATGACATCCGTATAGCCTTTGATTTGATATTTCTTAGCAATCTTCAATAAATGAGCATTGCAGGTGTAGGCATCAATATGTTCTGAAGGATGTTCAATTGCAGTAGCATCCTCAAACAAATGCTTGGTTTCACACATGCCCCCAACAGTTGATCCTGAAATAAAACCGGTTTCAAAGTTAGAAAGATCGTCAGCACTTAATTGGGCATTTTGAATGGCTTCTTCAAATGCAGTGATTGCAAGTAAATCTGTTCTGCTGAGCCCCTTTTTATCCGCAAAAGAAATGTTTTCAAGTAATGCTGCATTACTCAAATTGACTTCACCAAAAAGGTAGTTTTTTTGATAATTGGATGATAAAAACTGTGCTTTGCGAATCCCAGTTTTACCCGATTTTAATGATTGATGGTTTTCAAGTACATTGTTACCAATGGCAGATATAACTCCAATTCCAGTAACAACAACTTTACTCATTATCCTTTGGTCTTATTCGCTTCGATATAGTCAGCCATGTGATTGACGTCTACCAAAATTTTACGCCCCTCTTGAGGATTATTAATTTTAATACCGTATTCACGCTCAAGTAAAACAACCAGCTCCAGTGAATCAATTGAGTCAAGACCTAATCCGTCTCCGAAAAGAGGGGTGTCATCACCAACGCTTTCAGGTTCTACACCCATTAAATTACAGTAATTAATGATGTGTTTTTTAATTTCTAATTTTAATTCTTCTGAAGCCATTGTTAGATTAATTTTTCAATTCGAAGTTTCAATATTGTTAAGAATTGACATGTAAATATAAAGATTACTAGAAAAGTAATAACCGGAAGCAATGCCATCCAATCTCCTTTTTCTAAAAATAAGATGTAGAATCCTTCTAGGCACCAATAGAGTGGTGAGAACGATCCAATTGTTTGCATATAGTCAGGCATAATAAAAAGTGGAACCCAAACTCCGCCAATTGCCGCAAATATGATGACCAGTACAGCACCAATTCCGTTGGCTTGTACTTGACTTTTGGTGTAGGTACCAATTAAGAGTGCGAAACTCACTGCGGACAAACTACATAAAATTGAAATCAGAATAAATCCAATAATATTTGAAGGTAGCACTAAGGTTGGTAAGCCCATAACAGGGAATAAGAATTTACCCAGGGAGAAAATCAAGGTTAATTGAAGCAATGCGACCACTACAAAAACAACCACCTTACTCGTTAAGACCACACCGAAACTTGTAGGCAAGGTTTTTAAACGCTGAAAACTACCAGATGTTCTTTCGTTGACAATGTTTCCTCCCAACGAAATCACCATAAAAAACATAGCAAAAATGGTCCATGCCGGAACGTTATGTTGAGTTGAGTTGGGATTTATTTTACCTCCATTAATTTGAGCAGGAATACGATTTATAGCCACCTGATTATTCTTCATATTCTCCATTAATTCCGGTGGAGTTTCCATTTCCATCTCAGCAAAAACAGAGGAAATCATTAACTCACTTTCTACCATGCTTAAATATGAATTTAAGATGCCAACTATCGATAAAGTAAAGTTGTCTTGTAGCACAGGGTCATAGTACAAATCAAGCTCGGGTGATTGAATAGTAGATCCATTATCAACAGTCTCTGTTACTCCTAATTCTGACATCATCAAGTCACTAGTGCTTTTCGCTTTGGCTTCTAATTTTTCTGAGAAATCAGGAGAAATATACAGTGCCATTTGCATATCCTGAGCTAACAATTCATCTTTCAATTCTGCTTCTGAAACATCTGTGTGATGTACAATAAACATTTTTGAATCATCAAGCAGTTCAATGAGTTTTTGAGACGAACCTCCTTCATCATCATTGCCAATAAGCACAGAAATATTGTTTTCATTGACAATTCGGTAAGCACTGTCTTGCACCAGTGTAATGATGAGCACTAAAATTACTGGCAACACAAAAAGCATGATAAGACCGAGAAAGTCGCTTTTCAACTGTCTTATTTCTTTCAATATGGCCGCTCTTAATTTAACCATTGGTAAGACTCAGAAATAATTCGGTCAACGACTTTGACTCCGTTTGATTCATCAATTGATCAATGGTGTCATTCGCTACAATTTCTCCCTTGTTGAGCAAAATAATGTTGTCACACAGTTGTTCAGCTTCATCAAGATGATGCGAAGAATAAATTAAGGTGATGCCCAATTCATTTAATTTTTTGAGGTAATTAATGATGGCATGTTTGTTTTGAACATCAACTCCTGCCGTGGGTTCATCTAAAAATAGAATTGATGGTTGATGTAGGATGCTCAAGATGAGATTAACCCTTCTTTTCATACCTCCTGAAAATCCTTTTACTTTTTTATTGCCAACATCCAAAAGGTCAAATTCAGTAATCAATAATTTGGCTCTTTCTTGAATTTGATCTTTGCTCAATTCATACAAAGCACCGAAGTATTCTATATTTTGCATGAGGGTGAGATCTTCATAAAGGGCATATTCTTGCGGAACGAAACCAATTTGCTTTTTCAAATCGTTGCCTTCAAAAGTTGATCCATCATCTTTAGTGAATTTTACTGATCCAGAAGAAGGTTCTAGAATTCCACAAATGATTGAAATAAGTGTTGATTTTCCTGCTCCGTTTGGTCCAAGAATTCCTGTTCTACTTCCTTTAGGGATGTTAAAACTGATAGATTTTAAACTATCAATTTGCGATTTCTTGTACCGTTTTTTAAGATCGGTAATTGCTATAGATTCAAAAGTTGACACTATTTCAGTTTCAATTTTCTAAGTGAGGTAAAGGCATCTTTTTCAACTTCTGATATGGATACCATTAAGTCTGCAACAGCGTCAAAGTCTTTTTGTTCGGTTAATCTTCCTTTATAAATACCCGCCATTTGTACCGCAGCATCTCTCCACATGTCTCCAGCTTTCGTAATTTTTTCAGATATACCCAGTAATCTATCATCTTGGACATAGGCTACGGCTTGTTCTAAAAACGCGGCGTATAAAAACCTGAATCCACCTCCACCTGTTCCAATTTCTTCTTGCATTCGGATGATTTGACCTAGATATAAACTTGCAGCTTTCAGATCACCTTGAAGTCCAAGTTTTCTTACCTTTTTTGCCGTAAATTTTATCCCGTTAACACCAGCAATACCAGTAGGGATTTTCAACATGTCAAAGGCATTTCTTTTGATGCCTTTAATGATTCCCTTGCGCATTAATTCATCACTGATTTCGCCTACATTTTCCGGATAGTAAACATGACCTTTAGGTGCTAAAACGCCTTTTGCGAATCGCGCACGCTCCATTTGATAACTGTTCAAACGCGTAACATCTTCCATTACCGGATCACTCACTAGGTATTCGTCTCCTTCAATTCCATAAACAATTAAGTTATGCGCATTAAAATGAAAGCGATATTCTTTTGGGAAGTAATCGAGATGAAAAACGCCAACTTGACAACCAACCGGAATGCCTTGAGCTATTTTATCATTTAAATACTTGATGCCTGCTTTAGGATCTTTGAATTTCTTCTTTTTCATGTCGATTTTCAAAGCTGAGCAGGTTCTTGAAAAAACTGCACCAGGCATACTCCTGTATGCAATTCCAGGACCACCTTGAACTTTCAAAAAAGGGATATGAATGTAAAACAGGCCTGATCCGATACCAAAAGCCAAAGGCTCTGTTATCTTATCAATTCCTTGATGTTTGAGTAGACTCGTTATCACTCCATTTTCGCAATGGGCGGTTTGAACGTGTTTGTAGTTTTCGACTTTCACTATCCTTTAAAATTTTTTAATTCATCAACAGTGATGTCAAATATTTCGGCGTATTTATTGAGTTTTTCTTCCGATAACTTTTTGAAAACAGCTGGCTTAAAGTGTTTTTTAACAGTAATTTTCCATTGACCAGAGTAGGCGGCTAGAATGCTAACATCCATCACGGATTTTTCCATGAAATAAAATATTGGACTTTTAGTTCCTGCTGCTACTGCTTTTCTTGCTGCTTCTGTTTTTTCGTTGAAATCTTCCCAAGCATTGTCTAGCGCTTGTTTCTTAACTTCCCAGCCTTCACTTAAAGCAGTGTCATATTTATTGTCTTCGTTTTTGACATAATGCACCTCTCTTGTGAAGTTTTCAAGAGCACTTTTATCTTGAGGAAGGTCTTTCTTTTTCATCTAACAAACAGTTAGCATGGCATACATGTATGAAAATCTTGAAGATTCAGGCACCACTAATAAAATCCGTTCACCTTTTTTAAGCTTACCGCTATTGAACAGTTCGTCAACCATTAAATAGATTGAGCCCGCTCCAACATTGCCTGTATATGCCAAATTGGTAAACCACTTCTCTTTTGGAATAGGCATGCCGTTATCAATCAAAATGGATTCAATTTTATCTTCAAAAAAGAATGATGATAGGTGAGGTAAAAAGTGATCAACATTGTCCACTGTTTCTCCTCTATCTTTAAAGATTTCAACCAGTCGATCGAATCCTAGTTTAACGATATTTTCGCTCAATAATTTTACATCTTGTTTGATGCTCATTACCGATTTATCGAATACTTCTTCAGGTGTAAAATCTAAATAACTTCTCAATGAACCATCTTCATTTTTATCAGAGGCCATGTACATGCAAGCTGGTTGATTATTGGCGTAAGAAGCACCATCAACCCAATCAATTTTTAATGAAATTCCGTCACTTGATGGCTTATCTTGCAATAAAAAAGCGGCTGCTCCATCAGACAACATCCATCTTAAAAAGTCTTTCTCAAACGCTAAGTGCGGATTAGCCTCTAGCTCTGAAAGTTTAGAAATTTCTTCTTCGTACTGTTCTGATCTTAATATTTTAGCTAAACGTTCAGAACCCGTTGTGACCGCATTTTTTTTATCGCCAACCTTTACGGCATTATAAGCATATTTCAACGCATGCATTCCAGAGCAGCAAACCCCTGAAGGAGAAACAACCTCAATCGCATTTGATTCAGGCAAATGACCATGAACCATAACAGCATGAGAGGGCATCATTTGGTCGGGAGTTGATGTTCCGCAAGCAATTAAATCTATTGATTGAAGACCTTCTGTTTTGTTATCAAATAAATTACGAATAGCAAGAGCTGCCATTTCAGCATTCGTGTGGGTGGTTTTACCATCCTTAGTTAATGCATAATAGCGTTGTTTAATTTTATTATTTCGTAAAACGAGTAATCTAGACTTTGATTTTTTCCCATTAATCAAACCTAGGTATTCTTCCATCTCATCATTAGAAACAACGTCATTGGGTAAAAAATTTGCTGTTTTTGTAATGTAAACCTCTCCCATTTGTAATTAAAAAATTTGTGTAAAAGTAATCATTTATCTATAGATTCAAATGCCAGTTAATTTGGTTGTTTAAGCCATATTTTGTTCAATTGAGTAGCAATTTCCTTGTTATAGTCTATTCCACCATCTATATTTTGATTTTCAGATGGAGAATTTTCCAACATAAATTGATACGGATTAATGGCTCCTTTTTCATAGGAGCCGGTTTTTATGAATTGTGTATATCTCATAATTTCAGTAGCAATAGACTCTAATAATTGAAGATTATCAACAACTTTTACAATCAACTGATTTCCAGTATAATTGATTTTTAAATCTAGATGTAAATCTTCAAGGAATTTAATTTCAAAAGGGTCGATATAAAAATTGCTGTGATCTTGCTCTTGAAACTTACCCCAATCCATGAACAATTGTTGCACGCTTTGGTTCAGCTTTCCAAATTTTTGACCAGGACTGTCTTCGTTAAAAAAGAGTGCCCTCAGCACATCCATATCAGTATATCCACCGTTGAAAAACAGTAATGAAGGAATAGCCCAATAATTTGCCCAATCCCAAAAAATCTTTGGAATCATTATTTGACTTTGACCAAATAGTGGATATTTATTGGTGTAGATATGTAGCCAATTTTCAAACATGGCTTTGTGTGTGCGTTCATAGACGATAGTTCGTACATGAATATCCTCCTGGTTTAAATCTCGTGTAATCAAATCACTGATCCAACTGTTCGACATTCCTATAAAATCCGTTCCAGGAGAATAGAAAGGGTCTGCAAATACACCAGCGTCCCCAACGGCACACCAACGATCATGAGAATATAATTGCTTGGCCCCATGAGCATATTTTTTTAAGACCATAAAGTCGAGCAGGTCATCTTTTTTTTCTTCAATTACAGCAGCACATTGTGGCTCATTTTCTTTTAACCATTCTAGTGCTTTATCAAATCGATTGATTTTATTGAATTCGACATGCCTTGGATCTGCAACAATGCCTACAGAAGTATTTCCTGAGGATAATGGTATTAACCAAACCCAATATCCAGGTCCCATTAGGTGATTGGTACTCAACCTTCTCAGTCCAGGTTTTAGTTTTGACTTCCAAGCAGAGTTATCAGACCAATCTGTAACATCAATTTCACCTTTAACTCTGAACCAGCAGGTATTGATATTGTGCTCAACAGATTCGGTTAACTCAAGTTTACGTTTTAAAAAAGCTAGTCTTCCGGTGGCATCAACCAACCATTTTGCTTTATAATTATTGGTTTGATTTTCAGTTTCAACGCTGATGCTGTGACCTGCTTCATCAATTTCTGCTCCGGTTACAGTTGCACCTTGTAAAATCGCATTGCCCAATTCCTTATTTCTTTTAAGCAATTCATTTTCAAATAGTCCTCTATCTAATTGATGACTTGGAACAGGGGGTGGGTTTATCGGGCCGATTTCTGCACGTTGATCAATTTGATCTCTTTTACTTGGAGTTAGAAAAAATCGCAATCCGTGTTTTGGCAATTGATCTTGATCTAAATATTCTTTTAAACCGAGAATTTCTCGTAAATAATAGGTGCCGAGTTCTACTGTAGATTCTCCAACTTTGTGAGCAGAATCAACTGGGTTTGTGGCGTTTTTTTCTGCAATTAAAATACTCGCTTCTGGATTTGCTTTTTTAAGTTGTAATCCTAAGCATAATCCTGCAAGACCGCCGCCAGCTATAATGATATCAAAATTGTTCTCCATTTATTGCTTCATTGATGGAATACCTGAGTAAAAAAATTGTTGCTTTTTCGCTTTGATCTTTTTCTGCGTAAAAGGTCGCACCAATATCGAATATACCGTGACAATAATAGGTGAAACTATGAATAAGGCGAAAACAAGATAGCATCTAAAGCCTACAAGCCAACGTTTTCGTGCTGAGGGCTTTTCTTTTTTAATGATTTTATTCGCCCACATTTGGAATAGCTTTTTTGCTCTGCCTTCAATGAATAAAACTGTTGTAGTCAAGTGGAATTTTCCTGCATTTAGAAAACCATCTTGAAGACCTTTGAGATTTGATTCATTCAATTTGCTTAGGGTCATCTTACCATATTCTGAAGCAAAAGCAATGTCTTCATCCGAAACTCCAGGTTTTGGGAAAATCCCCCATTTTTTAGTCTTTTTTCCTGTTGACATCCAATGCAGAATCGCTATAGCTGACACTAAATTTGAGCTTCGGTCTGCTAATGGAATATTCCCAACAAGATTGGCACCCGCTTCTTTCAGTTGCTTGATTACTGAATCTTGAGAATTGAGCCACATGTTTCTGGCGCCAATTATGGTAATCACATCTGTGCCTTTAAGTTTCGCTTTAAATGCTTCATCATGCAATAAAGAATTGGCCGGAATAGATGGAGAAAGAAACCAGGGTTGATAACCGAAAACTATCAAATCATACTGTTCATGCTTATAACTAATCGGTTTTATATCGGCCGGGATTTCAAGAACAGATTCTGGCATTGCATCATAGAATCTGTCTGTTTTCCAAGGAAATTCGAATACTTTTAATGGCTCAACTATGACACGATCAACATCATATTCAGAAAAAGGAGATATAAAGTTTTCTAAAATCTCGTGTAATTGACCAGATTGAGAATAATTGATGAGCAAGATTTTTTTCATGAGCTACTGCAGTTCTTTTGGGTCTAAAATTGAAGAACTCCGAGCATAATCTCTAATGATTTGTTGAAGTTGATCTTTCAATGAGCTAAAGTTAGCAACTATATGTTTTTTATCTTCATCAATATTGCCATTGTATTTCAGAATTTTTGGACTATTTTCTTGTACAGATAATCTAAGAAAGCGATATTCCGTATTTTTTGGATATTTCTCAATAGCAGTTTCAAGCAGATCAACCCCCTGCTTAAACGTATCAAGTTTCTCTTTCATTCCTTTTAAAAAAGATGCTTTTTTAGCAATCAGCGCTCCTTTATAGGCTTTCACCAGGGTAGAGGATTTCACTTTTTCAAGTTCCTGAATTTTCGAATCTAAAATGGCCTGCTCTTCACTTTCCAAGGCTTTGTAGTAAGCTCTTTGGTCTACTTGCGCCCCAGCGTATGTAGAAAAAATCAACAGCAGAATCAAGAGGTTTTTCATTTTATCAAAAGGGTTTAATCATTCAAATTTAGCACTTTAATAACACTCAGATTTAAAAGAAGTTTAAAGCTATCTGCACAATGCAAATCTTATGCCCTTTTCATCTTCAATAAAGATTGAATTCATCAACCAAGTTTAAATTCCTATTTTTGTTGAAATTTGAAAGCTCATGCTGCAATCAATGACAGGCTTCGGTAAAGCGACCGGAACTTACCAAAATAAAAAAATCACTGTAGAGATAAAATCTTTAAACAGTAAAAACCTTGATCTCTACGTTCGAATGCTTCCGCAATACAAAGAACATGAGATTGACTTGCGAAAGTACATAGCCAGTCAACTTGATAGAGGAAAAATAGAATGCAATATCAATGTTGAAACCAATGGTGAAGCAAAATCTTACAGTATTAACAAAGAAGTTGCGGGGAGGTATTATGCTGAACTTGTTGACTTAGGTGCATACCTTGAGATTCCAACAAATGATGTTTTGGCTACTTTGCTAAAGATGCCAGATATTTTTTCATCTGAAAGTGAAGAAGCGGATGAAAAAGAGTGGGAGTTTATTTTTGACTTGGTTAAGCAAGCAACCCAAAAACACATTGATTTCAGGAATGAAGAAGGTAAGGCTTTGTATGATGAGTTCAAGACGAGAATAACAAACATCTCAAATGCATTTGAACAGGTTCCGAATTTTGAAAAAGCCAGAATTGAGGATATTAAAAATAGAATCGAATCTAATTTAGAAGAATTCGCGTCTGGTACGAAAGTAGATAAGAATAGATTTGAGCAAGAGTTGATTTATTATATAGAAAAGATTGACATTGCTGAAGAAAAGCAAAGATTGGCAAAGCACCTAGAGTACTTTGTTGAGGTAATGGATCAGCCTAAATCTCAAGGAAAAAAACTAGGCTTTATTAGTCAAGAAATAGGAAGAGAAATCAATACGCTGGGTTCTAAATCCTATCATTCAGAAATGCAAAAATTGGTTGTAGAGATGAAGGATGAACTAGAGAAAATTAAGGAGCAAGTATTGAATACTCTTTAACATCAACAAATGAACGAAGATTTCGAAATAAAGGGGAAATGTTTAATTTTTTCTGCTCCATCAGGAGCGGGGAAAACTACCTTGGTGCATTACCTATTAAGAAATATTGATTCGTTGGAGTTTTCTGTTTCTGCAGCAAGTAGAGAACCAAGAGGAAGAGAAATTGATGGAGAAGATTATCATTTTTTATCCGTTGATGAATTCAAAAAAAGAATAGATCAGAATGCATTCATAGAATGGGAAGAAGTTTATACGAATATGTTTTACGGAACCCTAAAGTCGGAAGTTGAAAAAGCCTGGAGTAAAGGCAAAACAGTGGTGTTTGATGTAGACGCAGAAGGGGGGATTAATTTGAAAAAAATATTCGGAAAGCATGCGCTATCTATATTCGTAAAACCGCCTTCATTATTTGTCTTAGAACAACGTTTGCGAGACAGAAGAACTGAAACCGAAAACAGCATTCAAAAAAGATTGGGAAAAGCGCAAGGGGAGTTAGATAAAGCAGACCAGTTTGACTACGTTTTATTGAATGATAATCTTGAAAAGGCCTGCCATGAGGCGAAGGAATTAGTGATTCAATTTATTGCCGGATGAAAAAAGTAGGACTCTTTTTCGGATCTTTCAATCCCATTCACATTGGGCATCTTATTTTGGGAAATTATTTGGCAGATCGTACAGATTTGAATGAAGTATGGTTTGTAGTTTCTCCACATAATCCACATAAAAAGAAAGCCAATTTATTAGAGGATCATCACCGATTGGCCATGGTAAGAATTGCGGTTGAGGATAACAACAAGCTCAAAGCCTCTGATGTTGAATTCGATTTGCCTAAACCTTCATATACTGTTTTTACTCTTCAAAAACTCAAAGAAGATCATCCTGACAAAGAATTCGTATTAATTATGGGAGAGGATAATTTGAGGTCCTTTCATAAATGGAAAAACTACGAATATATTTTAGAAAATCATCAAGTATTGGTGTATCCAAGAATCAGAACAATTCAGGAAGAAGAATCTGAAAATAAGATTCTTAATAAAGGAGAGATCAGACAAAATAGTCACACTGAGCCTGTCGAAGTGCTATTGCAGTCTGATTCAATTACCTTGCTTGAAGATGTCCCTATGATGAAAATATCTTCTAGTTTTATAAGAAAGGCTGTTAAAGAAGGTAAAGACATTCGTTATTTATTATCAGAACCGGTTTATCAGTATTTAGACGAAATGAACTTTTATAAATGAGCACATTATTAGCCATAAAAGCCTTGCACGTTATTTTCGTGGTTACCTGGTTCGCAGGCCTCTTTTATATTGTGAGATTGTTTGTGTATCAAGCCGAAGCAAAGGATAAGTCTGAAAATGAGCGCTCGGTGTTAGTTCCACAATTCAAAATTATGGCCAAACGACTGTGGTATGGAATAACATGGCCATCTATGATTTTGGCCACAACCTTTGGTACCTGGATGATAATAGACACGCCTGCCAT
>JAUHXX010000254.1 GCA_030426825.1 Bacteroidia bacterium
AACAGGAGTTCGATTCTCCTATGGGCTACAAACAGAAGCAAAGGCTTCGCGATTAAATAATTTAGTGATTTGGCCCATTCGTCTAGTGGTTAGGACGCCAGGTTTTCATCCTGGAAACAGGAGTTCGATTCTCCTATGGGCTACTTAAAAAAATTGAATCTTATAAGAGGTTCAAGAATTAAAACAACAGTTTATGGCAAATCATAAATCAGCATTAAAGAGAATTAGATCTAACAATGCAAAAAGATTAAGAAACAAGTACCAGCATAAAACAACGCGTAATGCGATTGCTGAATTAAGAGAAACAACTAACAAGAAAGAAGCTGCTGAAATGCTTCCAAAAGTTGTTGCTATGCTTGATAAATTAGCAAAAACAAACGTTATTCATAAAAACAAAGCTGCTAATTTAAAGTCAAGCCTTACTAAAAAAGTAAACGCTTTAAAATAAGCATTTGATTATAATTTTGTGAGTCTAATCTGTTTCGGCGGGTTAGACTTTTTTTGTTTACTGTGGCATGAATATAAACTTAGATCCATCTTGGAATCATCATTTAAAAACGGAAATTGAAGCACCGTATTTTAAAAAGCTGACAAATTGCATAGATGAATTGACTTCAACTCAATTAATACTGCCTCGGGAACAGGATGTTTTTAACGCATTTAATTTATGTTCTTTAGAAAACATAAAGGTGGTTATATTGGGGCAAGACCCCTACCCGACTCCTGGTCATGCTCACGGTCTGAGCTTCTCTATTCCTAAGGATGTGCGCCCTTTAGCAAAATCACTGCAGAACATCTTCAAAGAAATAAATACAGATTTAGGTAAAGAGATTCCTGAGCACGGAAATCTTGAAAGATGGGCTAAACAAGGAGTGTTTCTGCTAAACACTGTATTAACAGTCACAGCGAACGAAGCAAATTCACATAAAAACATTGGATGGCAGCAATTCACAGATAGAGTTATCCAGCTGATTTCAGAACAACGCACTGGTATAGTATTTCTGCTTTGGGGATCTCAAGCGCAAAAGAAAGCCGATTTGATTGATGAATCTAAACACCACATTCTAAAAAGTGTACATCCATCTCCTTTATCTGCTTATCGTGGATTTTTTGGCTGCAAACATTTCAGTAAAGCAAACGAATTGTTAGTTTTGCAACAAATTAATCCCATTAACTGGTAAAGCCATGGCTGAATATCAAAATGATCTCATTTTAAGAACTATCAAAGGTGAAAAAACGGAACGGTATCCCGTTTGGTTAATGCGCCAAGCAGGAAGAATTTTGCCAGAGTACAGAGCGGTTAGAGCGAGCTTAAGTGGATTTAAAGAATTAGTAGAAACACCTGAGCGCGCCGCAGAGGTCACCATACAACCAGTTGATATTTTGGGAGTTGACGCCGCAATTATTTTCTCTGATATCTTGGTTATTCCAGAGGCTATGGGACTTCCTTATCAAATGATTGAGAAAAAAGGACCATGGTTTGAGAACACAATAAAATCAGTTGAAGATCTAAAAACAATTTCAGATCAAATTGATGTTGCGGACAAACTTGGCTATGTATCAGAAGCAATAAAAATCACGAAGAAAGAATTGAACGGCCGTGTCCCATTAATTGGTTTTTGTGGTGCGCCATGGACCATTTTTTGTTATATGACAGAAGGTGAAGGATCAAAAACCTTTAGTAAAGCCAAGAGTCAATTATTTGCTAATCCTGAGATGGCGCATCAATTATTAGACATGATTACTAATGTCACTATCAAGTATCTGAAACTCCAGATTAAGGCAGGAGCTGACATTATTCAGGTTTTTGACTCTTGGTCTGGAATCCTTGGCCCTGCTGAATATTCCGAGTTTGGAATGAAATATGTAAGTAGGATATGTGAGGCAATTAATGAAGTTCCTGTAACCGTTTTTGCAAAAGGAGCGTATTACGCAAGAGAGGAACTGGCGAAATTAGATTGTCAAACAATCGGAATTGATTGGAATATGGACATTGCTGAGAGCAGAAAGATTATTGGAGCTGATAAAACACTCCAAGGAAATCTTGACCCATGCGTGCTTTATTCAGATTTCAAAACGATTGAAATGAAAACAAAAAACTTGCTAAATTCTTTTGGTAATCAAAGGCATATAGCTAATTTAGGCCACGGTGTATACCCTGATACTGATCCTGAAAAAGTAAAGTGCTTTATTGAAACTGTCAAAGAATACGCGAAAAATTAAAAAATGATTAAAATGAAAAAGATTACGACATCCCTGTTAGCATTAAGTGTAGGACTATTTTCTTTTGGACAAGATTCTGAAAACATGGTAGAAAACCCAGGTTTTGAGCAAATTGAAGGAAAAATAAAACGGGAAGGAGCAATTAGCGTAGCGGTTGGCTGGATGTCACCGACTAAAACTGGCGCCGATTTATTCTCAGCAAAAGTGAAGGACGGATTCGGAACCCCAAAAAACTTTGTTGGATTTGAAGAGCCTCACGGTGGTAAAAACTATATTGGAATTAGAACTTTCTCTTATAATGATAAAGAACCAAGACAATATGCTTCTACCAAAATGAAGTTGCCTTTAAGAAAAGACGCCATGTACTGTGTTAAATTCTACGTTTCAATGGCAGAAGGTTCTAAATATGCTGCAAACAACATGGGAATCAATTTCTCAAAAAAACAGTACAATATTGACGAAAACAAACACATCTTAGTTCCAACTCACGTAAAACACAGAGACAATCCTGTATTTAATGCTCCATTTGGATGGGATGAAGTTTGCGCAACTTATGTTGCCTCTGGTGGTGAAAAGTATTTGACAATTGGAAACTTTATGTCAAACGCAGAAACTCAAAACCAGCGTTTGAAGAAAATGAAGGATTTCACAGGAACTTCGGTAATTGCATCTTACTACTACATTGATGATGTATCGGTGGTGATGATTGATGACGAATCAGAATGTGATTGTAAAATCAAAGAATTAGAGGTAAAAACAACATACACTTATGAGGTTGCGGCAGTTAATCCTGAGGGGATGAAGCCAGATTTAGTTGTAAGATATACAGAGCTATATTTTGGATATGCGAAATCTGATTTCACTAAAAGCGATTATGAGCATTTAGCTAACATTGAAAAGGTTATGACTGAAAACACTGATCTGAAATTAACGATTACAGGTCATATGGATTCAGATGAAGTTGCTGATGATAATTGTATAGCTTTAGATAAAGCAAGAGCTCAAAAAGTAAAAGAGCATTTAATGGCTAAAGGAATAGATGGCACAAGAATTACTGTAAGTGGAAAAGGCGCTGATGCACCTCAAAGTACTTCTGGTGATGAAATTGGTCAAGCCAAGAATAGACGTGTGACTTTTAAGGTCAACTAATCATACAAAATGTTAATAATGAAACCACTCTGTCAATCGACAGGGTGGTTTTTTTTTGCATATTTACCATATGAACAACCCGATAAAAAAAGGCGATAAGAAAACAATGAGAGCTTGGGCTTTCTATGACTGGGCCAATTCAGTGTATCCTCTCGTTATTTCTACAGCTATTTTTCCAATATTTTTTGAATCTGTAACGAGCACCAAAGTTGACGGAGAAACTATTTCTGATTTAGTAACTTTTTGCGGTGTTGAAATAAAAAACACGGTTCTATATTCTTACGTGATAGCAGCATCATTATTGATGGTTTCTATTTTATCACCTATTTTATCTGGAATTGCTGACTTTGCTGGAAGTAAAAAAAGATTCATGCAATTTTTCTGTTATTTAGGAGCTAGTTCCGTGGCCTGCCTCTATTTTTTCCAGGATGTTCCAATTGAAATTGGGATGACATTTTTGTTCTTAGCTAGTTTAGGATTTTGGAATAGCTTAGTCTTTTACAACGCATTTATGCCCGAGATTGCTGAACCGAAAGATCATGACAGTTTATCAGCCAAAGGATTTTCAATGGGATATATTGGAAGTGCCCTATTGCTTATCTCTCTACTCGTGGCGATCAAAGCCTTTGAAATGCCGGCAAAACACAGTTTCTGGATCACTGGATTATGGTGGATCGGCTTTGCGCAAATCACTTATAGACGTTTACCTTCGGGAACTAAAGGAAATAGGATCACAAGGCAAATTTTAGGAGATGGTTTTAGAGAGTTAAAAAAAGTGGGGCGATTTGTTAGAACAACCGTTAGATTGAAACGGTACCTAATCTCATTCTTCATCTTTTCAATGGGAGTTCAAACTGTTATGTTAATGGCTGTATTGTTTGCTAAGAAAGAGGTTTTTAACAAACCGGATTCGAATGAAGCAGGATTGATAATTGCAGTATTATTAATTCAATTTATCGCCATTCCAGGTTCATTGTTGTTCAGCAGTTTATCTAAAAAGTTTGGGAATTTAAAAACTTTGGGAATGGCTCTTTTTATTTGGGTGATATGCTGTGGTTTCGCTTATTTCTTTGTTTATGATGAAATTAACTTTTACATTCTTGCAGGAATAGTTGGATTTGTAATGGGAGGCACACAAGCTTTGAGCAGATCTACCTACTCTAAGTTTTTACCAGAAACCACAGATACGGCTTCTTTCTTCAGTTTTTATGACATTACAGAAAAAATAGGGATCGTGATTGGAATGGTCATATTTGGATTTGTAGAAGCGAGTTCTGGCGACATGAGATTTGCCGTGCTGGCCTTAATTGCATTCTTTGTAGTTGGATTCATTGCACTTTTCTTCGTTCCTAAAAATGAAAATGAAGTTATTCCTCCCACAGTTGATACTGAATCCTAATCAAGTGATCAGATCATGAAGAGATTCGCAAGTATTAAAACATAAATTGTAAAATATAGAATTCGAAGCTTTGTCATAGCGCATATTTTAATTTGTAATGAACTAATTGTCTATGCTTTATGACCCTGTAGAACTAAAATGGTTTAATTAGCCTTTCGTTTTAATCTCCATTTGCGAATAAAAACAAAGAAGATAATACCTGCAACTGTCCAAGCTACACCGTACCAAAAATAACGAGAGAGAAAGGTATTCTTGATGTACAAGGGTGCTAGTCTCCAATTGAACTTCTCCTCACCACTGGTGGTAGCCCAATAATCAAGGTCGTAATGTTCAAGGGGCTCCAATGTCTGACCTGTTAATGAAATGGTTTCAAAGTCCACAGACTTGTTCGATACATTAACTTTTAATAAAGCATCTCTTGGTAAGGCCCTAATAGCTGTTGCAATAAATGTAACTCCTGATTCTTGATCTTTGTCATAAAAAAAAGAAGCTGGAGCTGCGGCTCCCATTGATCCTGAAAAACAGTATACCGAGCTAAACTCAGTCATATTTTTTAAAATTGGTAAAACTTTTTCTTTAAAATTAGGCTCCACCAATCCTTCTGTATTTCCTTTAAACAAATTACTATAGTTTTCGTTTCCCGACTTCCACAGAGGACGGTGCATATAAATAAAAACATTATTAATAGATCCTTCAGAAACATTCTTCTCAACTTCCTTTATAAGATCTAATTGAGCATCCTCTATGTCTCCATTATCAATCTCAGTATCAAGTATTAAATGAACATCTTCATTGCACTCAAAATAAAAATAAGTTGCTCCATAATTATCCTGATAATACGTTTCAGTTAAATCGTGATTCCCTACTGCATTGAACAAAGGAATTTTAAGTTTGTCAAAAAAAGAGC
>JAUHXX010000255.1 GCA_030426825.1 Bacteroidia bacterium
AAAATCCTCAAGATTTAAAAAAGATCAATTTAAAAGAAGTTTTGTTTTACAGTCTAGAAGCAGAAGTCCAGCAAAAAATTGAAAAGTTAGCTCCTGAAAGAATTGAAGTACCTAGTGGATCAAAAATTAAATTGTTTTACCAAGCAAATACGAGTGCCCCAGTATTAGCGGTTCGTCTTCAAGAATGTTTCGGTTTATTGGAAACACCCGCAATAAATAATGGTAGAATGCCAGTATTAATGCACTTGTTATCCCCAGGATATAAGGTGGTTCAGATAACTTCAGATTTAGCAAGTTTTTGGAATGAAGCCTACTTTGATGTGAAAAAAGATCTAAAACGCCGTTATCCGAAGCACGCTTGGCCTGAGAATCCGTTAGATGCAAAAGCGATTAGAGGGGTGAAGAGAAAGTAATATTTAGTAATCCCGTTTTTTCTTTAATGTTATGCAAAAAACTGGGTTACTGTTGAAAACCCATGATTGTATTCACCGATTACTTGCGATAATCCTTAGAGCTCTGAAATACGTTTCGGGGATTATTCGCTGCGCTCGTGCTCCATTGAGCTCCGAATTCCGAGAACAAAGCTTGCGATTTTCAATGACTACGGCTTTTTTCGTCCATGTAAAACGTCAGCCTAATGTTTACCACTTAAGAGATAAAGTTAAGTAACAGTTTATTATCTTGAAAGACGTCTTTCAAGACTTTATCAAATCTTAAAAAAGTAAACAATGGGAAAAGTAGGAAGACCTAAAAAAAGAACTGCAGAAGCGGTTGTAAAAGACATCAGAAGACAAACCAGAAGAAAGTTCTCTTCAGAAGAAAAAATCAGAATCGTTCTTGAAGGATTAAAAGGCGAAGATTCAATTTCAGAGATCTGCCGCAAGGAAGGAATAGCATCCGCACTTTATTATCGTTGGAGCAAGGACTTCATTGAAGCAGGAAAGAAGCGACTAAATGGAGATACTGAGCGTGAAGCAAATTCATTTGAAGTAGATGAACTTCGAAAAGAATCGGTTGGACTAAAAATGTTGGTAGCCGAGCAGGCATTGGAACTCAGGAAGGTCAAAAAAAGCTTGAGTGGTCTAAGATAAATTTCCAGAAGTATATGCGCTTTACTCAAGACGAAAAATACGAGATCATCCGATTGGTTGAAGACTCTGAGCTTGGTGTGAACAGAACACTTCGTGAACTTGACATTCCAAAAAGGACGTTTTACAACTGGTATGGAAAGTATACCAAGCATGGCTATGATGGTCTTGCTCCTAAAAGGCGTGCTACAAACAGTCAATGGAACCGAATACCTAATCAAGTCAGAAACCAAGTGGTTGAACTGGCTCTGGAAGTTCCAGAACTATCTCCAAGGGAACTTGCTCACAGAATGATTGATAAAAATGAATACTTCATCTCCGAAAGTAGTGTGTATCGGATACTCAAGTCAAGGGGGTTGATTACATCACCCGCCTATATTGTAATGAGAGCCGCAGATGAGTTCAAGGATAAAACAACTCGTGTAAACCAGATGTGGCAAACCGATTTTACGTACTTCAAAATAGTTGGATGGGGCTGGTATTACCTCTCCACTATTTTAGATGATTACAGCCGTTATATTGTTCACTGGGAGCTATGCTCCAATATGAAAGTAGGTGATGTAACCAGATCGCTTGACAAAGCTTTAGAAAAAGCTGGGATAGAGAAAGATAAATCACCTCGGCTACTAAGCGATAACGGCTCTTGTTATATCAGCTCAGAGCTTGCTGAGTACATTGAGGATAAGTGTATGAGTCATATCAGAGGAAGGCCTATGCATCCGCAAACCCAAGGTAAGATCGAGCGATACCATAGATCAATGAAAAACGTGGTGAAACTTGAAAACTATTACCTACCTGGGGATCTTATTAGTAGACTTGAGGAGTTTGTTGAGTATTACAATAACCACAGATATCATGAATCTATCCAGAACCTAACTCCGGCTGACGTGTATTTTGGACGTGGCCAAGAGATTCTAAAACAACGAGAAATTATTAAACTGAAAACAATGAAAAAAAGAAGAAAGCAACACTTGTTGCAAAGAATGAATCTATGACTTAATTTTGACTATCTCTGGTAAACATTAGTTTGAAGACTTACATGACATAGAAGTATTGCAAATTTTTGAAGAAGATTACTCCGCCAAGACTTTTGACCGGCCTGAATACATAAAACTTCAACAATACCTCAAGCAGAACAAAAGAAAAGTTGATCTAATGTTGTTTACAAAATGGGATCGTTTCTCAAGGAATGCTGGTGAGTCTTATCAGCAGATAAACCTTTTGCAAAAAATAGGAGTTACTCCTGATGCAATTGAACAGCCACTTGATTTAACAGTGCCGGAGCAACTTTTAATGCTGGCGGTGTACTTATCAGTACCAGAGGTCGAGAACAAACGTAGATCACTAAATACAATTGCTGGAATGAGACGCTCGGCAAAAGAAGGTCGATATGTAGGTGCAACACCACGAGGATATGATAGCGTTCGAGATTCAATTGATAAGCCACTTCTCGTTCCAAATAAGTTATCCAAGTACATTCGAGAAGCATTTGAACTGATTGCCACTGGAAAATACTCACAACGCGAAGTCAGAGAAAGGCTTTCCGAAAAAAGAGTAAATATTAGCCGATCACAATTCTCTGTAATTCTGAATAATCCAATCTACATGGGATATGTTAGACTTAAAGCATACAATGATGAGAACGAAGAACTAATTCAAGGTATTCATGATCCGATTATATCAGAAGATCTTTTTTACAGAGCGCAGAAGACTATTTCAGGTCGTAGGAACAAACCACTTGCTTATAAGACAAAAAGCATAGAGAAGTACCCATTGAGAGGTCTCATTGAGTGTTCAAAGTGTGGAAGGAATCTGACAGCTAGTTCTGCTAAAGGAAACGGTGGAATGTATTACTATTACCATTGTTCAGATGGATGTAAGAATATTATATCTACGAAGTCCGTTCATTCGGAATTAGCCACAATATTATCGGACCTCTCAGTCAATAATGAAGTAAAAGAGCTTTACAGTTTAATGCTGCAAGAGCAGCTTAAGACAAATTCCAAGGAAGAGAAAAACTTCAGGAAAAAAGTCAAAAGGCAGCTGGATGATGTTCAATCAAAAATCCAAAAGACGAAAAATCTGTTTATTGAAGGACATTTAGAAAAGGATGATTATGGTCAAATCATGGTTCGATTAAAGACTCAGTCTGCAGAGCTTAAAACACAACTATCGGATAGAGAAAATGATATCGACTATAATGAATTAGGCGAATATATGAATTGGGGATTTGGATACGTTAAAAATCTACACAAGTACTATGAACAGGCAGATACAGAAGGTAAAAGACTTATTGTTGGTTTGATGTTCCCTGAAAAATTTGTTTTTGAACAAAATCGACTTCAAACCAATCATGTTGATGAAACTTTTCAATTGCTCTGTAACGGTAGCAAGGGATTCAAGAGAATAAAAAAACGGGACAATTCAAAAAAAATGAATTTGTCCCGTCTTGTGACCCCGGCAGGATTCAAACCTGCAACCCTCAGAGCCGAAATCTGATATTCTATTCAGTTGAACTACGGGGCCAGTATATCTTCTAACAAGATGTACTATAAAAAAATGGTGGAACAATATCTGCTCCACCATTGTGGGCCCACCAGGGCTCGAACCTGGGACCCCTTGATTATGAGTCAAGTGCTCTAACCAGCTGAGCTATAGGCCCTGATTTTTTTAAGAAGTTTGGTTCTTCTCTTCAACATATTTTGGCATAAAACCAATTTTCCTATAGCGAAGCTGCCTGTCCTGAGCTTGTCGAAGGAAGCTATAGGCCCTGATTTTTTTAAGAAGTTTGGTTCTTCTCTTCAACATATATTGGCCTAAAACCAATTTCCCTATAGCGAAGCTACCTGTCCTGAGCCTGTCGAAGGAAGCTATAGGGCCGTCTTTGTTTCAAGAGAGTGACAGACTCTCATTGCTTAAAACTTGCGTTTCAAGGCCTGCAAATTTATTGCTTTAAATTAGATATGCAAAATTCAATGGCATCAATTATTAAAAAAGGGGACATCTAAATGATGTCCCCTTTTAATTTTTATTGTTAAAAAGATATTAAGGTGCTTTGAAATTATAGGTTAACCCTATTCCTAAAACTTCCTTGAACTGAACTCTTGGTCCTCTTCCGGAGGCAACTCCATCATTATCAAAAACTGTGATATCAATATCATCATCATATATCAACTGAGTTGTTAAACTTGCGGAAATGTACTGATTTACCTTTAACTGTAGGATGTTCTCCCAGTTGACATCAATACGATCTGGATTATTTAAATAGTTTGAGAATAAATCTAATTTAGATATAAAGCTCACATTCTGAAATGCTTTTCTGTCTGCGTCAGCATTTTCTAACTTTAGTTGAAGACGCACATAACCACCAAGCTCTGTTCTCACTTTTCCAGTTTCATCTGGATCTAATCCAAATGCACGTGCCGCAGCTAAAGTGTCATCTAAAACAAAAGTGTTTTTCATGGTTAAAGGCGCAATAAATGCAGAGAACACTTTGCTCGGTTTGTAATCGATACCTGCTGCTACTAACAAATATCCAGGCGCCATGAATCTTGAAATCACTGTTGAATCATCTGGATAACTATAACCAGGAGTTGACTGAGTTTTAAAATTCAATAATGTTGATAGAAACATTGTTGGCTTTTGAGCATTTCCCAAAGCATAACCGTATTTCGAGAATAAATCGATTTTATCATCAGTCTTCAACCAAGCAACATTTCCTTTTCTTCCTTGTCTTAAAATACCATATCCTAGGTCCAAAGAATTCTCCCATTGACCTTTACCTTTAGTGTAATTGGCATATAAGCTGGCTCCACCATTTAATGAGAAAGAATTCAAACCACCGGCATTCCAATTTGTCAAACTAACCTGCGAGAAATTCAAAAACAATGATCCACCTTTTTTCCAACCTTGTAAAGTGTCAATTTTACTTTTTTTAAGGTCTTTTTCGGCATCTGTAACCTGAGCGTATACGGTGCTCATTCCGCACAATAACGCCAATATGAATAGAACTTTTTTCATCTTAAAATAAATTGTGATACTTATTTTTTAAGTAAATCTCTGATTTCAGTTAATAAAACTTCTTCTTTTGTTGGCTCTGGTGGTGCAGCTGGAGCTTCTTCTTCTTTCTTTCTCACCTTGTTGTATCCTTTAACAATCATAAACAATACAAAACCAACGATAATTAAATTGATGATAGTATCTATCCAAGCTCCATACATTATTGCATTTTCAGGAACTGTAACCACGCCCTCTGCATCAGTAATAGCTTCACTTAGTACAACTTTGAGGTCAGCAAAATTTACGCCTCCGGCAAAATGCCCGATAATTGGCATCATGATCATGGATACAAATCCTTTCACAACTAGACCTACAGCTCCAGCTAGGATAACAGCAATCGCTAAATCAATAACGTTACCGGTCATTATAAACTTCTTAAATTCTTTTAACATAACTTTATTTTTAGTTTTTTCGAGTGCAAATGTACATCAAGCTTTTAAAACTCCTAAAAATAAATCTGTCAAATAGAACTATCTATCGACCAGTGGAATAAAAATAAGGGATGGATTGAATTAAAGTAAAT
>JAUHXX010000256.1 GCA_030426825.1 Bacteroidia bacterium
AAATTGGCTAAGGAATACAGTTAAAATCTCCTATTTCGTTTTACTTGGACTATCCGTCATTTCTATTTTGATGATGTTTTTTGCCAACAAGTTTCAACCCAGATGGGTAATGAACTTTTGGTTCTCTTTCGTGATTTTCAACTTGATCGTCAAAGCAGGGTTCGGCATCTTTTTAATCATAGATGATATCAGACGTCTCGGAATTTTTACGCGCAATAAAATCAATAATGTCCCCAGTCCTGAAGGTGGAATTAAGCGATCTGATTTCTTGATTAAGGCTGGTTTAGCTGCAGCTACAATTCCAATGGTATCTCTCAGCTGGGGAATGATTGCCGGCCCCTACCGGTACAAAGTATTTTCTGAAAAAGTAAAGCTTCCCCACTTACCACCTTCATTTGATGGATTAAAAATTGTCCAAATTTCAGACATCCATTCCGGAAGCTTTTACGACAAAGAAGCGGTGCAAAGAGGAATAGACCTCATTATGCAGCAAAATGCTGATGTCATTTTCTTTACTGGTGATATTGTGAACGACAAGGCCACTGAAATGGAACCTTATATTGAAATGTTCTCACGGCTAAAAGCACCCTTGGGCGTTTATTCTATTTTAGGAAACCATGATTATGGTGATTATGTGCAATGGGAATCTGAAGAAGCGCATGCAGCAAACAATAAGGCAATCCGAGAATTACATGGCAGGATGGGCTGGCGATTGTTGTTGAACGAACATGTCTATTTAGAAAAAGGAGAAGATAAAATTGCCTTAATCGGAGTTGAAAATTGGGGGGCCGGATTCCATAAAGAAGGTGATTTAGCCAAAGCTTATGATGGTGTTAACGCACCGGTTAAATTGTTACTATCGCATGACCCTACTCATTTTGATGAAGTGGTCAAAAAAGATTTTAAGGACATTGACATCATGTTTGCTGGACATACACACGGCGCTCAAATGGGAATAGAAACTGCCAACTTTAAATGGAGTCCGATATCCCTCCGATATAGAAAATGGGCTGGGCTTTACGAAGAAAATGGACAGTACCTGTATATCAACAGAGGTTTTGGATTTTTAGGCTACGCCGGAAGATTAGGCATAATGCCAGAGATCACCGTCATGGAATTACAGGCATAATCTCAACTAGTTTTTTGCAAAAAACGCAACAAAGTCAAGGGCTTTGCGTAAAAAAATTTATCCAATCGTTTTTTTGGTTCCAAATTTGCATCATAGAATTTATGATTATGAAAAATACATTACTCGGAAAAAAAATAAAGCAGCTCGTTGTTAAAACGAAGTCTAAGAGAGAACATAATTTAATTGGTGCCTGGAGAGGGAAGAAAACGAAAGTTCTTAAACAAAGTGGAAATGCAACAATCGTTGAGAATGTTGCAAAATTTTCTGACTCTTTAAGAGTGAATACTGAATTTAAATTTTCTTGGACAAAGGCTAAAACCGGTCTCATCCAATTTAGAAACGACTATTCTAACCTAGTGTTTAAGACACAACAAATGTTAGGGTTTGAGGGAGGTAAAGATTGGGAAATCAAAAGATTAACTTTTAACAAACTTATAATCGTTGAGCGTAATGAAGATCAAAACACCTTCATTGAATATCATTTTGAAAAAGAGTTTCGTGATTATGATGTAGGATAATATTTCCTATACTTGAGAGTTATTTGATTAACTCTATGTTCAAAAAAGTATTTTTCATATTGCTCTTTGTTCTTCCTTTTACAATTAAGGCTCAAAGTTTTATAGGTTTAGAGGCAGGTTTTGTTGCAAGTCACATCCATTGGAAACCAAAATTAGTAGACTACCAATTACACGCTGGATTTAATGGTGGAATACAATATCATTTCAATACAAAAAACAAACTTAAGTTTTACTCTGGATTAAGAGTTCAAAGGTTTGGCTATGATTATAACGCAATATTTTCTATTCAAAGCGGCGGTATTATAAAAGAAGGACGGATCCAATACCGATTCATGAGTCTAAGTATCCCAGCAAGAATAGGGTATCAATTCGGAGAAAAATTTAAAATTACACCCAACATTGGAATTGGAGCGAATTATATTCTTTCTGCGAATACTGTTTTGCCTAAATCATTAACTGGACTTGGGTCCTTAGCTAAATCAACCACTTTTTTAGATAAAACCAATCAATTCACGATTAATGCATTGATAAGTACAGAATTTTCTGTGAACCATAAAACAAACGAGTTCTATGTTTGTCTGGAATATCAACATGGACTCACCAACGCTTTTAAACCGGATTCTACTCAACCAGAATCGGATCAAAAAAACTTGCTATTTGGATTAAATATAGGCTGCAGAATACCAATGTTTCAAAAAACAGATGAAACTGGTCCTGTAGAAATTCAAGAAGATCTTTAAACTTTAAATTCGAGTTGACTTTTTAGTCATTTCAATTTCTTTCATGATTTGATCTGCGAAGGTATAATGTCCTCTGTGCGATACTACTCCAAAACCTCTATTTTTCATCTCGCTAATGGTCTTTAAAAACTTCCATTTCGATTTTAATAGGCTTGGTGACTCAGACTTCATTCCTACTTCTATATACTGCGTTTTTCCTCTTTTAGTATCGGCAACGATATCCGGAATAATTTCAAGATTTTGACTTTTTAGAGTAAAACCTTTAGGCTTTTCATATCCCTCTAAATTAGCCGAAATATTTGTATAGCCTCTCGCTTCCAAATAGGTGATTGTCTTTTTAATTAAATCTTGATGTTCTTGTTTTTCTGTTGAAATCATAGTGTAATAGTATAAGCATTAATTATCAAATAATCAACTATTTAGGTGATTATACGCAAAAAGGCCTAAAGAGTTCTTCTTTAGGCCTTTTTTTAATAGTATTCTTAAACGAATATTACTCCATGTGAGAAACTTCTTCGTTCACCATTGCTTCTTCATCAATTGTTCCACCTAACTCAAAGTTGTTAGCTGCAGCAAATTCATATTGAAAATCTACCCAACGTGCGTCAACTTCATAATAATCTTCGTAAGCCTCAGTATACTCAGTGTAGAAATCTAATTCTTCATCTGTCCAAGTTTCATCAGCTCTAGACATTGGTCCAGCAAGATCATATAAATAATCGTTGATCATTCCTTCGATAGCAGCAAACCACTCCAAAGTTAAATCATGAAATTCTGCTCTTTTCGGCCATGTTTTGTCAGCATATAAGTCTAAAGCTTTTCTACCGTCAGCAATCAAAACAATTGCAGAATCTAACACTGCATTAAATTTATCTTCTGATGCATCAATTTCATCTAATGCTTCAACTTCTCTGAATTTAACGTCAACTTTAACTACCTCAGCAACTAATCCTGAGAAATATTGTTGTGCTGTTGAAGCTTCACCATCTGCAAAACTGTGAACGGCGTTATCGATATCTTCGATTCCAGAATTAGAATCTAATGATAAATCATCTGCACTTGATCCTTCTCCACATGCCATCATTGTAAAAGCTAACGGCAAAACATAAATTAATTTTTTCATTCTTTTCTTATTTGTTTCAAGGTCTTTTGCTTGCGACCATTGGTTATTAACGGCCACAAAGATGCGGTATTATTTCTAAATATGTTAGTTTTCGGGCGTTAAATTTACTTTTAAGGAAAGTTTAGGTTTAAATTTCTTGTTGAAATAGACTGTCTGTAAATCAATTCATTAAGTTAAAATGAATAGATTTAATACGATTTAAGAATCTTTGGAATAAATCAATAGGGGATTTAAATCAACAAATCGACATTCAATAAATCTACCATGAAACAAGTAATACTTTTTTTCACATTCTGTTCAATTTCAATTCTTAGCATTGCCCAAATGACTCCGGCATTAGATGATGTTTGGGTGCCTATGCGTGATGGTGAATCTTTACAGGCGGATGTTTATATACCAACAGGAGTTGATTCTGCTGAAGTGATATTAATTCAAACACCTTACAATAAAAACACATTTGCTTGGTCTTTACCAATGGGAGTAGGAATGAATTTAGACAGTCAGCCATTTATTTTCGTAATTGTTGATTGGAGGGGATTCTATGGTTCAAACATGGCTGATTTATCCAATTTTACGCGAGGTGAGGACGGTTATGACATCATGGATTGGATAGTTCAACAGACTTGGCATAAAGATAGAATCGGAACCTGGGGTCCATCCGCATTAGGTGGTGTTCAATACAACACAATGGTAGAAAATCACCCTAACTATACATGTGCCGTTCCAATCGTAGCTACTGGTCATCAATCATACGACACTTATTTCTACGGTGGAGTGCTAGAAGAAGCAAGACTCAACACCTTAGACGCTCTGGGCTATGGGTTATCACCAATAGTAATGGCGAATGTCTACGATAATTTAACTTGGCAAATAAGCAATAGTAACACATGGTATGCTGACGATATCCAAATTCCAACTTTACAAATTGGAGGTTGGTATGATCACAATATTGACAAAATGATGGATTTTTATGAAGACAGCAGAAATTTAGCAGCTGCCTCAGTTCAAGATGAACAATGGTTATTAGTTGGACCCTGGGCTCATGGTGGAACGGGCGCAGCTTATGTAGGATCATCAATTCAAGGAGAGTTAACCTATCCTTCTGCAGAATTCAAAAGTGATTCTATGGCTTGGGACTTTTTTCAATTTTATCTGTTAGATAATCCTAACAATTGGCAAAACACCGATATGATTACCTATTTCGATATGGGCGGAAGCGATCAATGGTTGACCTCAAACGCTACTACCATTGAGGCAACCGGATCAGATGTACTTTACCTCAATGCAAACGGCCAGCTTACTTCAGGAATGGGAGTTTCTAGCTCTAACTTTATCTGCGATCCTTCTAACCCCTCTCCTACTATTGGCGGTGCGACTCTACATAGCAATTTGGATCAAGGCCCTTACGATCAAAACAGTTTAAACACACGGTCAGATCTTCTTACATTTTCATCTGCCATACTCAATCAAGATGTAACCATTACAGGAAGGGTTAGTATTGATGTTTATGTTTCTTCAGATCAAGCTGATGGTGATATTGCCATTCGCTTAACGGATGTTTATCCAAACGGAAATAGCATGTTAATTACAGATGGAATTCAACGATTACGATTCAGAAATGGAGATTATACGAGTTCAGGTGAAGAGTTTTTAACTCCTGGTGAAGTTGTCTTGGCGACTGTTGAATTACCATTTACTCGTTACACTTGGAAAGCAGGCCATCAAATAAAAATTTATGTAAGCGGGAATCATGCAATTAGGTTTAATGTTAATCTTCAGGATGGCGGAACCATGTATCAATCCGGCACAGGAAATGTGGCGAATATGACCATCCATCATTCAGCTGGATATCCGAGTAAAATCAACCTACCAGGCCAAAATCAAAATCTCGAATTAAACGAAGAGATCCCGAGCGTTTCAATTTATCCTAATCCAACAAGTGAGTTACTTTTTATTACCACACCTGAAGACATTTACGATTACTCCATTATTGATATTGCTGGAAAGACTGTACAGTCAAACCTATTCAACCAAGCTTCAATTAACGTTTCTAGCTTAGAAAGAGGCACCTACTTCATTTTAC
>JAUHXX010000257.1 GCA_030426825.1 Bacteroidia bacterium
CTTACTATCAAGCAGAGCGTGACGGAAGTAAATTCACTAATTCAAAAGGGCTCGGAGGCGGAATAAACAAGTTTATTTTAACAGAATATATAAGAGCAGGAAACACCTATGCAACTGACGGCGCGGCCTTATCTCCTGACGGAAAAACTTTTTTACTTTGTTGCGGCAGAGCCTATGACGGTAATTTGGACATCTATATTAGTCGGAAGGTAAATGGGACTTGGTCGTATATGAAAAAGTTGGCAATTAGTACCCCTGGAGATGAACGATCAGTGTTTATCGCTGGAGATGGGAAAACAGTTTATTTCGCTTCGGACGGCTATAAAGGATATGGTGGTTTGGATGTTTATAAAACTACTTTAAATGATGATGGCACCTGCGGACCTGTTATTAATATTGGCAAACCCTTTAACACCAGTAGAGACGATTATGGGTTTATTACCACCGCTTCTGGAGATGAAAGCTATTTTGTCCGCGAAGGAGATGTTTATTACGCCAACACGAAAGAAGCTGACCCTCAGTTGAAACCAACAATCACTATATTAATTTCAGGTACAGTTAAAGATGAGGATGGTAATCCTGTGCAATTATATCTTGAATTAGAGGATGCAACGAGTACAGAAAAAATTTCAAATTCAAAGTCAAATTCTGAAACTGGCGAATTTTTATTTTCTACTGCAGACGTTTCTGGTACTTACCGCATTCGAGATGACAATCATAAATACGTTGATACTTCATTTACCCTAACAATTAAAGAGGGAACAGGTGAATATCATGTGGATTTGGTGATCAAAAAAAATAAGCCATTAGAGACCCTTACCAAGAAAATCATGATCAATTTTGAATACGATCGAGATATTTTAGATGATCAGGATAGAAAAATGCTAGATGAAATTATTATATTGGCTTCGGAATCAGTAGACTATCAAATAGATATAAAAGGACATACTGATGCTAACGGAACTGAAGAATACAATAAAAAACTTGGATTAGAAAGAGCCCAATCTATGAAAAAATACTTGACAGATAAGGGCCTAGATCCTCAAAAAATTGCTACTTCATCACTAGGTGAAGGACAGTTATTAGAAGAAGAAAAACACCGGGCAGCCGCCCAAAGAAATAGGAGAGCTGAGCTCACCATAAATTTTACAAAATAACCCCATGAAAAAGTTGTTCCTTATCGCTTTTGTTACATCTATTTATTTCTCTTGCGCCTCAAGTAATAAAATTAATGGCACTGAATCTAGTTTACCTGAACCACAGGACAATGAGTTAAAGACATACGCCATAGGTGACACCGCACAAGGCGGAATCGTATTTCTCGTTAACTCAGATGGAACACACGGACTGGTTTGCGCTATCGAAGATCAATTTGCCAATGCGAGTTATGCAGAATGTTCAGACATGATGAACAATCCGTTGTATCATGATCTTGATGGAAAAAAATATTTTGACTGGCGACTCCCAAAAGTATGGGAAGCATATCAAATGTATATGAACTTGCACTTGGTTAATATTGGCAACTTCTCTAATTCACCATACTGGACGTCTCAAGGTCCATCATCATTTGATAAAATGAGCTTGATAAATTTTTCAACTGGTTTGGAGTTTTCATCTCTGAAGACGGATACTTATAGAGCAAGAGCCGTAAGATCTTTTTAATTTTTTCCAACCATTTAGTTTTTGTTGCATCTAGAAGTTGTACAGAGCAATTATCTGGATTTCATCAATTAAAACAAGGTAGTAGCTGTTTTTAGTTTTCGGACTAAACTTTTTGAATAAGTAATCGATATGCATTGTACCAGTTAACCAATAACTGATTTAACCGAGAGCTTCTGCTCTCGGTTTTTTATTTTATAAGCGATATCTTAAGGATATATAAATACCTAGGTCGGTATTATTCGTGTAATTGAGGTCAGAAGATATGTATCCATTTCCAGCAAAAATATTTCTAAACCCTTGCTCGTAATTGATTCCTGTTTCTATTTCAAATTGACCAACTCGATAGACTGGAGCAACTTGCAAATTTAATCCGTAATCAACTCTTCTGAAATCACTATTGAAAGAGGTTATCGTTTCACCTTCTTGAACTTGACTTCTTCTAATTAAGCCAACATAAGGTCCTAGCTTAGCATTCAAACGCCAATTTGGAACTTGCCCAATTGCAAAAGAGCGACCATACATTATTGATAATTGAGAGAGTTTAATCTCAGAAATTTTGTGCTCATAAACGCCATTATTAAATTTTGCCAACTTATTTCTGCTCGTAGCATTAACAATATAATTAGCGGCAATAAAAGAATTTTTGCCTAATTCATATTGAGCAGTTAATCCGATCATAGATCCCAGTGTTAATTTAGATTCGATCAATGAATTTTTTTCAAAGCTTGACCGTGTTTCATTATCAATTACCCAAGTCCGATTAAGTCCAGCGATTACGCCTATACTAAACCTCTTCTTTTTTTCAACTTTCTTGCTTATTTCTAGATTTGGAAATTTAAGATTAGCCCCTTGAAGCAAATCAATATTTTGATTTGTCAGCTTATTTACATCTGAATTGACAAGATCATTTTGTAAACGCTCTATTTCTTCAGTGTCCGCGTCCAAATTTGAAACTTCAGTTAATATTAAATTATTGCCAGCGGTGACCTCTTGCAAATGATGACTTTCTGCTGCTACATCTTTATTTTTTACTTCAAAAGTTGATACGGTAGAATTGTTCTGCGCGTAGATTTGATTAGAAACAGTAGTCCCATCTCTCAAAAAATTGGGTAAAACACTAACAAGCAGAGTAATGAACGCAGTTGCGATCATTGTTTTCCAACTTTGAGAATATACTTTTATCTCCTTTTCTATTTTAGTCCAAACCAGATCAGTTTCCAATTGGGTGTCTACCTTATCCCACAAACCTTCAGGAGCTCCAACAGTATACTCATTAAAGCTTTCCTTTACGATATTGTCAATCGGGTTATTTAAATTAGCGAACAAACCTGTCATTGCAGATTCAGGAGCACCTGTTTCTATTGATGAAAAACTTTTTTTTACAAGCTCATCAACGTCATTCTCATCAAGTTCATTTAGCACCTTTTCCCAAAGATTAGTAGGCGCCACTTCACTTAACGAATTAAAACTCTCTCGTATAACTGATATGTCCTGATCTTTTTTCAAGATTTAGCGAATTGTTCTTTTAAAAGTTTTCTGGCTCTATTTAATTGAGATTTTGATGTACCGATCGATATATCCAATATTTCAGAAATTTCTTGATGGGAATATCCTTCAATGGCATACAATTTCATTACGAGACCAGCCTTTGTTGGTAGATCATTTACCAATTTAACTACTTTAGTTTTTGAAATTGTTTCAATCTGAATTTCTTCTTCAGAATAATCTGCAATCTTATCAAACTCATCACTCACTTCAAGCGTCCTCTTTTTCTTTCTGATTGCCGTCAACGCAGTGTTCACAATTATTCTCCTAATCCAACCCTCTAAAGAACCTTTGAATTTAAACAAGTGAAGCTTTCCAAAAACCGTAATAAATCCTTCTTGTAAAAAATCTGACGCTTCATCTCTGTTTTCAGCATAATACGTACAAACCGTATACATTTTATTGCAATGCGTCTTATACAGTAATTCCTGAGCGCTACGCTCATTATTCAAGCAACGAGTTATTAAGACTCTTTCTTCTTCTTCAGTCACGTATCTTATTTGAAAATTGCTGCGTTGGACAATGAAATTCTAGCTTCAACAATTGAATAGATTTCAACGTTATTAGTTGGATTGATGATTATTTTGTCTTGGCCTTGCAAGGGCGTTACAATTGCGTTATCCAATTGAATAGTGCTCACCGTTTCGAACCAATAATCTGGATCAAATAGCACATCTACTTTTTTGCCTAAATTTTTATCCATTACAATATAGTCTGAACCCTTAGCATCTTCACCTAAAATTGACAATTCTTTTGTCCCGTAATATTCAAATACTAATGCTTTGGTTGGACCATTACTTGGCTTATAAGTTCCATTAATAACTAAAGATGGATCTTGACCGTTATCCAGAATACTAAGATCTATTTGAAGCTTGGTATATTCGCCCTGTGGAATATCATACTCCAATTCTTTTATTTCATTTGATCCGTTCAAATCTGAACTTATACCAACATCAAATGAACGAGTAAAGGCAATGTCACTTCCTTCAAGTCTTTCACCTGACACATTGAATTCACCTAGATTTATCTCACCTGATTTTAATTTAAGATCTCCACTTTCGTTCTCATTTTTATCAATCCCCAATGTAAAGTTGACTTCAGTAGGTTTTTTCAGTTCTCCTTTTTTACAAGCTGTCACCAATAAAACAAGTGCCAAAAAGAAAATGCTATAAAGTTTCATAACTCATAATATTCATGTACTTAAATGATGCTTTATTTTCCAAGAGGTTGGAAACGTATAAATATACACGTAATTCGTTGGCTCATTGTTAGTAGACCCATAATTTTGTGCAAAACTTCAATCGTAAAACATTTGTTTACAACTCAATAGAGTTTAAATTGCGTTAGACTTTAATTCAATGCTATGTCTGTTTGGAAAGAAATTCGTGTATCTGATATCATGAAAAATAAAAATGATTTAGACATTACTAAAATGTATAAAGCAGGTGCCGTTGCCAGTGGCAGAGCCTATAAAGCCTTAGAAATTGAAACTTATGAAGAGTTTGTTAAGGTTCTTGCTCAGCTAGAACCAGGCTTTGAAGAGTACTTAGTTTTTGAAAAGTCACATTATCAGGACATCCCTGAAATGAAAAAAACTCTATAACGACCTAGGAAACATTTTAGAAATATTCTCGGATATGGTATTTCCATTATCTAGAGGCTCTTTTCCTATTCTTTCTGTTTTAGAAATAATTTTTTCGGTCGTGGTCCTTAATAATCCATAACCTGTATTAGAAATATAATCCATTGGAACTACTTCTTCTACAGCATCTTCAACGAAATCATTTTGCACTTCATTGAGATTTTCAATGGCCAAATCAATTGAAGTTTCTGTCACATTTGAGATTGGTGTTGAATATTGTTGAAAGGGGATTTCAGGATGGTCAAAATTTTGAGCTATTAAGTTCAACTGACTCTTTCCTTCATTCAGAAAGTTTGATCTAAGGGTTGTTGACTCTATGATATTTTCAGCAACAGAATGATCTCTTCCTCTTTCAATACTCATTGAGGACTGATCTTTAGAAATATAAGCCTTAATGAGCACAAGACTCACTAACATCACCATTCCAACGGTTGCTTTTTTCATAGAGGTTAGTAGTTAGTTATAGCGGTTAGACTATAGCAACTTGACGACTAATAATTCATTAGGGTAGCCAAATTGGACGGTGAAGATACAAAAAAAAATTTGAGATTGTCAATTTTACATGGGCGGCAAGCAGCTTACGCCTTTTTTTCATAACTTTAAAGTCCTTAAAAACAAAACCATGAAAAAATTATTGTTA
>JAUHXX010000258.1 GCA_030426825.1 Bacteroidia bacterium
AGCATCATCTTTCTGAAAATAATTTAGAATTTTTTCAAGATAATCATCTGCTAAAAAAGCATCATCATCAATAAAAGTGATGAATTCACCTTTCGCCTCTTCTATTCCTCTATTTCTACCAAATGATAAACCTTGGTTGGTTTCAAGATGGTAACTGACATCCAAATCAGGATTATCGGAAATGAATTTACGCGAAATTTCTTCAGTATTTCCTGGAGAGTTATTATTAACTATAACAATCTCAAAAAGACGTTTATCAAGTGTTTGTCTTTTTAGAGAAGCTAAAACCTGAGGTAAATACTTTTCTCTATTATAAGTACTTATAGTAGCCGTAATCATTAGGCCAATTCTTCTGCCACTTGCTCTTGATCCTCTACTTTCAGCTTGGACTGCATAAAAATTCCTAAGACAATTATCAATAGCATTAAAATTGAACCAATCCAAGCTATCATTCCTGAGCGCTCGTATGAAGGTAAACTATATACAAACTTGATTTCATGTTCGCCAGCTGGGACTTCTATTGCCCTCAGGGTATAGTTAACACGTGAAATCGGTGTCTCTGCCCCATCCACATATGCTTTCCATCCAATTGGATAATAGATTTCAGAGAAAACAGCTAATTGGGTGTCAGTTGAATTTGAAGTATAAATTAATTCATCTGGATGATAAGAGGTCATTTCAATTGATCCTTCACCCGAATATTCAGTTTTCGAAACATTTGAAATAAAATCAGCCCCAACAACTGTCTCGAGTCTTGGGTCCCAACCATCTCTTCCGCCTTCTCCTACAGTGATTATTTTCATAAAAGAGGAATCAAGCATAGCATCATAAGCCCAAGTTAAAGTACCCTGTTGAGGATCTGGAATGTAGGATAATTTATCGCCAGCCACAGCTTGGAATGGAATTTCAATAATCATGGTATCCAATACAGTTGTGCTATCGGTCTGTACCATATTCACAAACGCGATTTTATCGGATTGAGTAATTGTCACAGATCCATTCACTTGTTTTCCATTAACTACCACTGGAAATACTGGTCCAGTTTCTAGAAGAACTGCCTTTTGAGCACTTAATGATAAAATTTCTTCATCTGCAGAATTCACGGCTTTGACCTTTTTAGAAAACCAGGCATTACCCATTGCCGTTGTATTTTCGCCAACAAACTGAGAATTTTCAACTTTTTGAGATGGCCCGTATTGTGAGGCGATTTGATATTTTAAATTCAACATGTCCATCACAGACGGATTTTGATTTCCTAAATGGAATTCAATCAACTCTTGGTATCTACCTAATTTAGCACCATGATATCCTCCAACCGATTTATGAAAATACGAGCAATATGAAGAATTGAACGGATTTGCCAAATCAAACACACGATAATTAGTCAATCTATTCAAGGTTCGGAATTTAGTCCAATCTTCAATTCTATTTTTATTACCAGCAGCCATATCTTTAGAGAATGATGCTTTTGTCTTGTTGAGTGCATCATCCACAGCCACAAGGATCTCAGGATTTTTTTGAACTTCTCTATTAAAAATTTCTAAATCTCCGTTTCCAGCTTTGTATGGGAATTTTTGTTTCCATGTTTCAGTCCACTGCGCATATCCTTTCCCTTTAGCTTCTGTATCCAAATAACGTTTAGCAATCATCCCTAGGTCAAATAGTATTAACACAGCTAAAATCCCAGAAAGTGCATATTTATTGAATACCCCTCTAACGAAAGCTACAATTGCACCAAATCCAAGGATTACAAATAACAAAGATCTCAATACATCAGACCTAAAAATAGAAATTCTAGCGTTCTCTAACTCGGCAAAAAGTGAGCCCACATAGTCGGCCTGTTGCGGATTCTCTATTCCAGCCAACATTTCGGTTTCAGCATTTGACAAGAAACTATTGAAAAGTCCAGGCACGGCTAAAAACACCATTAAAAGTCCTGCAACTGAACCACCGACAATAAGGAGTGGTTTCATGTTTTGTTTTATTTCGTCTTTAGCTTTTACGAGTTTATGCAAGAATAGTACGCCCAGTAATGGTACACACAGCTGTGCTACCGCTAACAAAATAGTCACAGCCCTGAATTTGTTATAACCAGGCATATAGTCTAAAAACAAATCAGTAAGCGGCATAAAGTTTTTTCCCCAACTCAACATTACAGTCAAAATTGTCACTCCTAACAGAGCCCATCTCGCTTTATCTTTACTGTAAACTAGGCCTAAAATGGCTAGTAAGAACACAATTGCTCCTAAATAAACTGGACCAGAAGTAAAGGGCTGATCACCAAAGTATTGGTTCTGATTTTTTACATCATTTCTGAATTGACTCGGAATAGCTTTTACAACATCTTTATTGGCCTCGTTATCCATGATTTTCATGGTTTCTCCACCTTTGAAATTTGGTACTAAGAATGTAAATGTCTCTCCTTTACCATAACTCCATGAAGTAATATACTCTCGGTCTAATCCTGAAGTGACTATTTCTTCATTCTTTTCACCTGATGCAGTAATTGTAAGATCAGTTCCTCCTCTTGTTGTATACTTTCCATATTCTTGAGTTCCAGTAATATTTCCAATATTGATCATCAGCGCTAGACCATAAGCCACAAGAATTCCAACTGTTCGTTTAGCAAAATCGACCATAGTCTTTTTATCATCTTTTAAAGTCTTAACTAACTCAACTATACCTAGGCCAACTAATAAAAATGCCATGTAATAGGTTATTTGAAGGTGGTTAGCTAACAATTCAAAACTCATAAAAAGGGCTGATAATCCTATTCCGAGTATCCAGTTTTTCCAGCGATAAGCATAATTAAAACCTGCAATCAACAAAGGCGCATAACCAATCGCCATTGCCTTAGTAACGTGTCCGGCTTCAATAATAATAATGTGAGATGAAGAGAATCCGAAAGCAATTGCTCCGATTACGGCAATGTAAGGCTTAATCTTGAAGCTGAGCGCCATAATATAAAAACTCAAGAAATAAACAAATAACAGACTGATTGGAGCCGGCAACCATAGGGAGTAAGCATTTCTTAATTCGTTAGAAACAGCTCTACCCTCGTAGGCCATTCTAATTTGAGTTGACGGCATTCCAGAGAACATTGCATTCGTCCAACCAGGTTGACCTTCGTTTTCAACGTAATCTTTAATTTCTTGAGAAGCGCCAACCCATTTGGTTACATCTGGCTGATCAACTGAATATCCGCTCATTGCCGGATAAAAATTAATCATGGCAATCAATAAAAACCCTACTACCGCTCCAACATGCCAAAGGTTTGACTTTTGAAACAATTTATCTTTTAATTTGCTCATAAACTTTACTTGTGAATCAATTTACTTCTTGACTCTTTATTATCAGAATGAATGAAGTAAAAATCTTGATTGACGCTAAAAATATCACTTTTTTGAATAGAATGGAGTAATTCTCCCTTCAAAATAAAAATTTGATAACCTAATTTAACAAGGTACTCAGCTACATTTTTTCGATTCTCTTCACCGCTTAATTCAATTTGAATCATGGGCTTCAATTTGTTCAATGTCTTATCCAACGAAGGCATTACAAACTGTTCGTAGCCTTCGACATCACATTTAATAAAATCCAATGTTTCAATATTATTGCTGCTGATCAGCTCATCTCCCACTCGCATGGGTACATCAAATGACATGACCGTTTCGTCCGTATCTCCTTCTTCTACTACTTTAGTTAAACCATGCCTTACCACACCATTTACAATTGGAATAGACATCTTAACAGCTTCTTTTGCTGTATCGCCTAAAGCACAATTCTCTAAAATGGGATTCAAAGTGGCCAAACCACTCATATTTTTCTTCCAAACTTCTGCAAAAAGTGGAATAGGTTCAACAGCTATTAGTTGACCATTTTTACCCGCGCATTGTGCCATTAACGTAGAGTAATAGGCCAAATTGGCACCGATATCCAAAACAGAATCGCCGTCATTTACAATTTTTTTGATAAAATGAAGTTCGGCGTATTTTTCTTTCATCCACCCCCAAGAAATCATTCGAATGTAGGATTTCGAGACCAATCTTAAATAGCCACGAAGACCAAGTATTTTGACTAAAATTTTTCTAAGTAATTTCATTCTTCTACCTCTTCGTAATCAGTGAATTCACCTTTAATACTATTCGAATCAGGCTTAGAAATTGTGGTCTTTCCAAAGTTCTTTTTAGATTCTGACTTTAGTCTTTGAGCGGCAGCCTCTTCACGCTTCATTTGATCTTCAGCTGCAATATTTCTTCTTGCCTGCATCATTTTGCCGATAATTTGGAGCAAAAACAACACACCCAAGATTATGAGTACCGTTCTAAAAAGGCCTGAGATACTCAACAAAATCATTACTTGCTCAAATAAAGATTACGCTCACTATAGATCTTTTGAAAAAGAGGATCTCTAAGGTTATCAATAAATTCAATTGCTTCACCTGTTGATTTCATTTCAGGTCCTAATTCCTTATTCACATTAGGGAATTTATCGAACGAGAACACTGGAACCTTAATAGCATATCCTTCTTGCACAGGGTTAAAAGTAAAATCTGTCACTTTCGCTCCCATCATTACTTTAGCAGCATAATTTACATAAGGTTCTTGGTACGCCTTGGCAATAAAAGGAACAGTTCTTGACGCTCTAGGATTGGCCTCAATCACATAAACTTTATCATCTTTTACGGCAAACTGAATGTTTATTAATCCAACCGTTTCCAAAGCCACCGCAATTTTATTCGTGATGTCTTCGATTTGAGCCATGACTAAATCTCCTAAATTGTACGGAGGTAATACTGCATATGAATCGCCAGAATGAATTCCGGCAGGCTCTATGTGCTGCATCACACCAATGATTTTTACATTTTCACCGTCACAAATGGCATCCGCTTCGGCTTCAATTGCACCACCTAAAAAGTGATCTAAAAGAATTTGATTATCCGGCATTTCATTTAAAATGTCTACCACATGATGCTCTAAATCCTCATCATTGATCACAATTTTCATTTTCTGACCACCTAATACGTATGAAGGTCTTACCAATAGAGGATAACCTAAATCTTTTGCCAATTCTAATGCCTGCTCTGCTGATTCAACTACACCGAACTTTGGATAAGGAATTCCTAAGTCTTTTAACAAGGTTGAGAATCTTCCTCTATCTTCAGCTAAATCAAGTGCATTGTAAGAAGTACCCATGATTTTAATACCATAACGTTCTAACTTCTCAGCAAGTTTTAAAGCAGTTTGACCACCCAATTGTACGATTACACCTTCTGGTTTCTCATGCTTAATAATATCGTAAATATGCTCCCAGAATACAGGCTCAAAATAAAGCTTATCTGCTGTATCAAAGTCAGTTGAAACTGTTTCAGGATTACAATTGATCATGATGGTTTCATAGCCCATTTCTTTCGCTGCCAAAACTCCATGAACG
>JAUHXX010000259.1 GCA_030426825.1 Bacteroidia bacterium
AGACATAACCGCTACCAAATGTTTAGAACTACGGTAGTGTTGTTCTTTCAAATCGCCTTCGCATTTATCATTCCTGAATTGTTGGTTCGATTCAACATGCCTTATTACGATTTTAAAAATGCATGGCCATTAGATTATGATTTTTTCTTTACCTATAATATCAATAACCTTATAGATAATGGAACTTTAGGGATATTTATGTTGGTTTGGGGAATCATCCTAACCTTGATTATCGTACCTGTAATGGTTTACTTTTTTGGAAAACGCTGGTATTGCTCCTGGGTTTGTGGATGTGGAGGATTAGCCGAAACTTTAGGAGATCCTTACCGTCAATTGTCCAATAAAAAAATGTGGGCTTGGAAATTGGAGCGCTGGTTGATTCATGGCGTCTTAGTCTTCGCCATATTAATGACTGTTTTAGTGTTGTATACTTTCTTTACTGGGGCTGGGAGCATTTTTGGAATCGATACCTATTATGTGAGTGTTGTTTATGGGTTCTTGATTGGTTCAATATTCTCAGGTGTAATCGGAACAGGGTTTTATCCAATATTCGGAAACAGAACATGGTGTCGTTTTGGATGTCCATTAGCGGCTTACATGGGATTGGTGCAACGGTTTAAATCAAGGTTTAGAATCACAACGAATGGTGGACAATGCATTTCCTGCGGAAACTGTTCGACCTACTGTGAGCAAGGTATTGATGTCAGAGCATATGCTCAAAAAGGACAAAATATAGTGCGGTCTTCATGTGTTGGATGTGGAGTTTGTTCGGCAGTTTGTCCAAGAGGAGTTTTGAAGTTAGAAAATGGTCCTGAAGAAGGTAGGTTTGGAAATGAAGGGCCTATTGTTTTGGGTAATGACGGATTTGAGTTGAACCAATAGCCCTTACTCTTTCATTATCCTAGCGCGATCATCTAATAAGGCTCTGTATTGCTTCATCATACTTAATCGCATATAGCAAGTCTTTAAAGAAACAAAGTTGTTTTCATTTTTTGGATCTAAACGATACGTCTGTTCTAGAAAAGGTCGAGCTAATTCTAGTAACTCCAAGGCCTCATCATTTAATTGATTATATTACGTTGTCTTCAGTTGCATTCGCTTCAGTGATTTTATCAGCTGCTCGGTTGTAATAGATAGATCCTACACCGTAAATTGCAATCTCACTTTGAGCATCCATTTCTAAGCATTTTTTAAAACTTGCTAATGCTTCATCATTCAAGTCCATGTTTTGCAGGATTGTGGCTTTCGTCACTTCATATTTCAAAACCTTCGGATACAAATCTGTTAGTTGATTGGTAACTTTAAGCGCATTTTTTTTATCATCTTTTACGACATAAATATTTACTAAAGAAGTTAACAAAGTAGAGTCTTTAGGAAATTTTTTCAATCCTTTTTTAATAATTTTCAGATACTCTTTAGAATTCTCGTCTAATAAGAGAGATACATAAGTGTAGGACAACGGGTCATTCTGAAATTTTTTCAGCGATAATTTATTCCATTTTTCAAACTCATCAGTTTCTTTGAAATGCTTTGCCAACATGGCGCACATATAATAATCAAGAACTGTGTTGGCAGAGTCTTTAAAACAGGTATATGCCTCCTCATAGTTTTTGTTATCGTAGAGTTGCATGCAATGCGTATTATCCTCTTGTGAGTAAGATTGGAAAGGGAAAAGCAATATAAATAATAGTAGTTGACGCATTTCAATTAATCATTTAACGTCTTCATCAAAAGATTAGTCTTTTCTGAAAATAAAATGAGTTCCTTGTAAATTTTGGAGTACCAAAATGACTTCCTCTTCGGTCCACTTTACGATAAAATATTCGGCAACTTCATTTCCGTAAATAATAAATTCGTTATCACCAACTTTTCTCCATTGACCGCCATAATTCAACTCTTCAGTGGCTTCAATTACACAGCCTGTATAACCTCCCGGGCTGATGAATGATCTGCATTCAAAACTTGTAACCGCAGAGGAATCAGCAAGATTCAACATACTTACCATCTTGTAACTGTTGGCATAATCTACAGTGTCTTGAGCCATACTATTGAATCCAATCAAACAGCATATGAAAAGGAAAAATTGTTTCATGCCATCAAATTAACACATTTTATGCCAGTTTCCAATACCGAACACTGGCTGCATCAAATAAAAAGCTTAAGCCTATTAAATCAGGAAATTCTTCAGAAGCAACCAAGACTACTTCTGCAAACTGACAATCCATTACATCTTCATCTGTCCAATCAAAAAAATCAATGAATTTGAAACTGTTTTGATCTGTTTTGATCCAGATGTAATCGTAATTGTATTCGTCATTTTCAATTTTGGCAACCATTGCTCTGTATCCCAAAGGTCCTATTACAGGCTGAACCTGTAATTCATTGTAATAAACGTCTTGCTCAGGTTTTATCGTCTCACCAAATTCATGAATCAACACCAATGAGGTAAATAGTGTTTCTCGGATGTGTTGATAATACTCAATCTTGACCTCTCCATTTTCAGGGTCATTATTTACTTGATTGAGGAAGTAATCGTTCCATAATTGACGCACACAATTCCTATATTTCAATAGGGTAGAAGTTATATCGGTCATTTGAACTCCTCTACTAACCCTTTCGGCTGTTGTTTCTGACATAAGAAGCAATTTAAGAAAATTCAATTAAGATTCAGTCACTTATTTTGGACAGTTGTTCCAATCTATTCTTAAGCCCATAGTTCCCTTTAAACGATAGCCCAAAGATTGTGTATTGGTGATATCTACGAAATAAGTCCCGATTGCTTTAGAAGGGTCGATTTTATATTGGTCTCTTGGCATTAGGCGAACGGTATCAATAATTCCAGGTAGAAGATCTACACGCATGCCGTTTTTACGCTCCATCTTTTTTACAAAACCTTTCAAACTTTTTGTTTGATAGGGATCACTGGCCAATGCAACTTTTTCAAAACCTAAATCTTTCGCTATACATGAAGAATAAAATACATTTTCGGTACTGTGCTCGGCAGTTGAATCCATAAAAATATGTTCTTCTGGAATGCCCATTTCAATGGCGTACAACTTCATGATTTTACATTCAGCGTATTTGGTGTAAACCGCACCTCCAGAAAAAATGATGTTTTTTGTTAAGCCTTGCTCCCACACATATTGCGCCCACAATACTCTTAGTTGCATGTTTCTGCTCCATGTTGAATCTTCAAACGGAACACCAGGAACAATAATGGCATCATACACAGTGCCGGCTTCTTGTGCAGCTATTAAATATTTTTCAGGCTTTGAAATTTTACAAGAAGAAAAAAGTAATAGTAATCCCAACAAATAAAAAGTAAATGACCTCATAAACACTCAAACAAAATAGAATCAAATAAGTTCGATTACTTCTTTAATTGATTTTTAGTTCTGAACAATCAATTTATCCGCTAAAACTTCTCCATTGACAGTCATTTTTATCAAATAAGTTCCAAATGCAAGGTCCAAATTGATTTTCTCATTTGAAACATCAATCAGTTGCTCTTTTTTTAATAATTGACCATTCATACTGTAGATTTCTAGATTCACTTTTGGTTGAATACTTGTGAAATTGATATTTATTTGATCACTCTCAGCGTTGTAATAAATTGAATAAGATTGATCGATAATGTCATCTATATTGACTACACAATTATGACTTAGCGAGGCGGTAGCATCTTTGAACATATTTGCGGGAGGATTAACAACGTCAATGTCAGGATCAACTTGAATACAGGTTAAATCTGGGTTTACCTGGGCATTGAATAAAATCAAATTACTATTATTTCCATTGGCTACATTCAATGATGTCAGTGAATTGTAGTTACATTCCATTGATGTCAAACCCGACATATTTGATAAATCTAAACTTGTTATAGAATTGAAAGCGCAGGCTAGAGTAGTGATCGCATTATTATTGGATAAATCCAATGCTGTCAGTGAATTTGAAGAGCATCCTAAATTCGTTAGTGCAGTGTTTGATGATAGGTTAATTGAGGTAACCGAATTGCTAAAAAATGAGAGAGATGTTAAATTGACATTTGTTGAAACATCCAAACTAGTCAATTGATTTTGATGACAGCTTAAGTTAGTAAGTAAAGTATTGGTGCTAACTGATAAAGTAGAAATAGAATTCCCACCGCAATTTAAATCAGTTAAATTGGTATTTGCGCTTACGTTTAATGCCGTTAATTGATTGCTGTGACAATGCAATGTTGTAAGGGCCGTACAATTAGAAATATTGATTGTGGTCAAGGTGTTGAAACTACAATCCAAATATGTTGCATTGGTAAAAGCTTCAATACCAGTTAAGTCAGAAATACCTTGACTTGATGCTAGAATGCCCCCGGTATATGCTGTTGCTTCCGAAACTTGAATTTCTGTATCAGAATTGGTGTTGATACTTGAATTACCTACTAAGTATGCTTTGAAGTTGGCGTCCGGAATCGTTACAATTTGAGCATTGATTGATCCTGCAAAGACAGAACATAAAATTAAAGAGTAAAATATTTTCATAAGGCAAATTTTAAAGTTTAACCCAATATAACGAAACTTAAGACAATGGACCTATCTGTGCTGATCAATTAAGATCACATTGCCGTCAGGATCTTTCAACATGATGCTTGCAGGCCCAGTAGTTTCTTCATCCGCTTCCATATCTAATTTGACATCAGCAGCTTTTAACTCTCTTTGAATGTCTCTAACGTCATCAAATTCTTCTAAGTTTTCAGCGTTTTGATCCCATCCAGGATTAAAGGTGAGGATATTTCCTTCGAACATTCCTTGAAACAAACCTATCAATGAATCTTCATTTTTCATGATAAGATAATTCATTTCCATTCCACCCCCAAATTCTTTGAATCCAAATTTTTCGTAAAATTCTTTAGATTCTTGAAGGTCTTTAACATTGAGACTCACTGAAAATGCTCCTAGTTTCATAATTTGATTTTTAATTGAACCTAAAAATAGGGATAATTCTGTTTTCTGTAAGTAAAATTGAGAATTGACGACCGAATGAAAATATTTCTCATCTTTGAAAGCGCATGTCAAATCAGCCCAAAATAGTCGTTATTATTCCAGCAGTTAATGAGGAAGGATCAATCGGTAAAGTGGTAGATGAAATTCCGAAAGACTTAGTGGACGAGATCTTGGTTTGTAACAATGGGTCTACAGATAAGACAAAAGAAGTGGCAATTGGGGCAGGAGCAACGGTTTTGGATGAAGAAAGACCAGGTTATGGATGGGCCTGTTTAAAGGGGATGGAATATGCGAGTCAAATGACTGTAAAGCCCGATATCATTTGTTTTATAGATGGCGATTATTCTGATTATCCTGAAGAAATGAGGGCGGTAGTTGCTCCAATCATTGAGCAAGATATGGATATGGTGATAGGATCAAGAGCTTTAGGTCAA
>JAUHXX010000260.1 GCA_030426825.1 Bacteroidia bacterium
CTAATAAGTCATTTTCTTTACCTCCGCTTCTGTAAACAATCTCTTCTTTTGCAACTTCCCCTATTGCGGTAATGGATATAATTAATCCAGAAGTGGTAGAAGTGGTATCTCCACCAACCAAATCAACCTTGTACAATTCACAAGCCTTGTGAATTCCTTTATAAATCTCTTCAATAGCTTCAATTGAAAACCTACTTGAAACGGCAATGGAAACAGTGATTTGCGTTACATCACCATTCATGGCGTATATGTCAGAGAAATTAACCACTGCTGCTTTGTAGCCCAAATGCATTAAAGGCGCATACATCAAATTGAAGTGCACTCCCTCTACTAGCATGTCGGTAGATACTAACATGAATTTATCACCTACATCTATCACGGCAGCATCATCTCCTACACCTTTAATTGTGGATTCGTGAGTATGCTTAATATCTTTAGTCAACCTTTCGATCAAACCAAATTCACCTAAATTCTTGAGTTCTGTCCTATTTTCCATTATAATCTAAAATACCGTCTAAGCTGAGCTGAGACGGTATTCATGTTTAAATTCATATTTATTAATCTAAAGATCCTATCATTTTTGATGGATCCACCCACTCCTCATATTTATCTGCAGGAACATAACCAAGGCGAATCGCCTCTTCTTTTAAGGTTGTTCCGTTTTTGTGTGCAGTATTGGCAATTTCTGCGGCTTTATAATAACCAATTTTAGTATTTAAGGCCGTTACCAACATCAAAGAATTATTTAATAATTCTTGAATTCTTGCATTATTCGGTTCTATTCCTTTCGCGCAATGCTCATTGAATGAATTACAAGCGTCACCAATTAATCTAGCAGATTGCAACAAATTAGCTGCCATCATTGGCTTGAAAACATTCAATTCATAATGACCTTGCGTTCCACCTACTGTAATCGCAACATCATTACCCATTACTTGAGCACATACCATGGTAATTGCCTCGGCTTGTGTTGGGTTCACTTTGCCTGGCATGATAGAAGATCCTGGTTCATTTGCTGGAATGACTATTTCTCCAATTCCTGATCTAGGTCCTGATGCCATCATTCTAATATCATTCGCAATTTTATTTAAAGACACCGCAATTTGTTTCAAAGCACCGTGTGTTTCAACAATTGCATCATGTGCAGCCAAAGCTTCAAATTTATTTTCGGCAGTAATGAATGGTAATCCGGTAAATTCAGCAATATACTTCGCAACCAAAACGTCATATCCTTTTGGAGTATTTAATCCCGTTCCGACAGCAGTTCCACCTAAAGCCAATTCAGAAAGATGCGCTAAGGTATTTTTTAAAGCTTTTAAACCATGCTCCAATTGAGATGCATAACCAGAGAACTCTTGCCCCAAAGTTAAAGGAGTAGCATCCATTAAATGTGTTCTACCAATTTTAACAACGTCTTTAAATGCAGCAGACTTTTCTTTTAATGTTTTAAGTAAGTTTTCTATTCCTGGGATGGTCGTTTCAATGATCATCTGATAAGAAGCAATATGCATTCCAGTTGGGAAAGTATCATTTGAAGATTGTGATTTATTCACGTCATCATTGGGAGTAAGCGTTTTTTCTCCTTCTCCAATTTTATTTCCGGCCAACTCATGCGCTCTATGTGCAATCACCTCATTCACATTCATATTTGACTGAGTTCCCGATCCTGTTTGCCATATCACTAAAGGAAATTGATCATCAAGTTTACCTGCTAAAATTTCGTCACAAACCTGTGCAATTAAATCTCGTTTGGAAGCATCCAAAACACCTAACTCGCAATTTGTATAAGCCGCAGCTTTTTTTAGATAAGCAAATCCTCTTACCACTTCAATAGGCATGGATCCAGCTGGCCCTATTTTAAAATTATTTCTTGATCTTTCTGTTTGCGCACCCCAGTATTTATCTGCTGGCACTTTAACTTCACCAATTGTATCTTTTTCAATTCTATATTCCATTTATTCTTTATTTCAGAATTAATATTAACTTTATCCCACAATTAAATGACAAAAATAATATAAATCATGGTTGCATTAGGTCTAGCTTTATTTCTTTGTATTGGATTACTAGCATTTTGGGTATTAGCGTTCTTATTAGGATTTGCTGTTCCGTATTGGTTAACTTTAGGAGCAGTTGAAATGCTAAGACCAAAAAGGTTGAAAGAAGACTTAGATACTGAGGCATAAAATAAGTGCCTATTTTTTACGCAACCACGCTTTATAGCGTGGTTTTTTTTTGCCTAAATAATCTCCAAAATGTTTTCAGGTGGCCTTCCAATAACTGCTTTTCCATTATTCACAAGTATCGGTCGTTCAATCAACTTAGGATATTCAACCATTGCTTTAACCCATTCCTTATCTGAAAGATTTTTGCCTTTGAACTTTTCTTTAAAAATAGGTTCACCCTTACGAACTAATTTCTCAGCTGGAATATCCAACATGGTTAACAAATCAGTCAATTCTTTCACTGTTGGTGGAGTTTCTAGATATTTGTACTCTTCAAATTTCAGATGTTTCTCTTCAAGTAGTTGAACCGCGCATCTACTTTTAGAACAACGGTTATTGTGCCAAATTTTCATTTTTTCGTTTTATCGATATATTTAAAGTCTACAATTAGACAACTTTTTTAGCAAAAATAACGTAATACTAACGTTCAGAGCCGTATTTTTGTATTAAATAGTGCATGAGGAAACATCTATTACTCATATTAATTTATTTTGGCATTTTATCGAATGCCGTATCTCAGTTTACCACAACTGGTAGTGCATCTGCAATGGCGGGCTGTAATCAATTCGAAATTACTCCAAACAGTAATACCCAAACGGGGAGTATGCATAGTCTTGTTCCGGTAGATTTAACAACAAATTTTTCGTTACTATTTAAAGTAAAATTCGGTTGTGACGAATTTGGAGGTGAAGGGATGGCATTTATGTTCCAACCAGGTGTGTGGACTCTAGGTACCGGTGATTACAACCTAGGATATGGAGGTTTGACCAATACATTAGCCGTAGAGTTTGATACAAGAGACAATCAATCATCTGGGCAAACTACGAATTTTGATATTGCAGGTGATCACATTTCTTTAATGTCAAACGGAAATATAAATCACAATGCACCAACCTGTCTAACGGGACTACCTTTAGACCCCATTTCTACTTTAACAGGAGATGTTGAAGATTGTGTAGAGCATTTGGTTGAGATTATTTGGACCCCTGGAGCTACCCAGACCATTACTGTGAACGTAGATGGAGCAACTTCTTTAACGCACACCTCTGACATGATTAACAATGATTTAGGAGGAGCAACTCTAGTAACTTGGGGATGGACAGGAGCAACAGGATTATTCTCCAATCAACAAACCGTAGAAATTGCCTTATGTCCCTTCTTTGATTGGTCACCTACAAATTGCCCTGGACAGGTAATTACATTTAACGATTTATCAATCGGTCAGAATCCAATTATCCAATATGACTGGGATTTTGACGGAACAATCGTCAATAATGGTGGCCCAAATCCAACGCACACTTTTGCCACTGCTGGAAATCATCCTGTGACGCTAACTGTAACCGATAATCAAGGCTGCACGGCCGACACGACTATAAACATTGGAGTCGGGTTTCAAGCAAATATTTCTGCAGACGACTTAACGGTATGTGCTGGTGGATCAACTATTTTACATGCAGAAGGTATCCCGTTTTCTGGAAATACCTGTTGTTTTGAGTTACATTGTCATGATATTTGGAGTGATGGATGGGGAGGAACGGACGTGGAAGTTTTCGTTGACGGAATCTCACAAGGAACCTACTTTCCTCCAAATCTAGGCGGTGGTGGAGCTCACACTGAAGTTTTTCCAATGTGCTTTACACATGGTGCCGTTGTTGATTTGGTGATTAATGGAACACCAGGAATTCAACCTCAAGAGAGTTCGGTTTACTTAATCAATGCCATGAACGACACTGTTGCAAGAATTGAAAGTAATTTTATTTCAGGAGGATTAACTTGGGTGGATGGTGGATCTGACAGCTATTTAGTGGACTGTGGAATCACTCCTCCAGCATACACGTATCAATGGGATAATCCAGGATTTTTAAATAATTCTACACTTGCAGACCCGACCTGTACAATACCATCTTCAACAACTTTTACTGTTGATATTACTGATCCGAATACTGGTTGTGTTATTAGTAATTCTATTACGATTAATACCTTTGCAGTTCCTGATGCTGTTATCAGTGGAAATGAAACGGTATGTCAAGGTACAAATGCAGATCTCACCATCAATTTTACTGGAACCGGACCGTATGACCTCACCATTAACGGACCAACAGGCCCCATAAATCTAACCGGAATATCGGCTAATCCATACACTTTAAGTGTACCAGATGATGGTAATTACACCATCACCGGTTTTACTGGAAATGGTTGTACTGGAACTTTTTCTGGGAACGGTACGGTTACTGTAATTATCCCACCTGTCGTAGATATAGAAATGAATGCAACCTATTGTGATGGAGATGCGATTGCTGCGCTTAATGTAATCTCTGCAAATGGCGGAACAGTAAACTGGTACGATAATCCAGGACTAACTCCTCCAATTTTGGCTACAGGAAATACATATACCCCAAATCCCCCAATTGGAACCACAACTTATTATGCTGCAGAAACAGAAGCAGTTCTCGGATGTGTTGGTCCTACTGACCAGGTAACCATAACTGTCAATCCTGTTCCAACCGCCCCAGTGGTTACTGGAAATACAACGTATTGTGAAGGTGATTTAGCAAGTCCATTGGTTGCTACGGCAACTCAGGGAGGAAACATGACCTGGTATGATGCCGCACCTCCCGCAACGGTTTTATCTACAAATATCTCATATGCACCACCACTTCCTGTAGGCACATTTGATATTTATGTGACAGAAACGGCCGCCGGTTGTGAATCACCTGCCACACAAATAACGATAACTGTAAACCCTACTCCTCTTCCACCTGCGGTGAATGGACAATTAAATTATTGTGAAGGAGAGACACCAACAGATTTAACTGCAACGCCTACTATGGCAGGTACAATCACCTGGGAAAATACTTCTAATACCATCCTAGGCACGGGCTCTACATTTACACCTACTTTGGTTGTTGGATCGAGTACTATTTGGGTGTATGAAGAATTAAATGGCTGTAAATCTGATTCTACTGAAGTCATCATGAACGTTGACGCAGCACCAACAGTGGATGTTCCTACACAACATGTTATTTGTAGAGGAGATTCAGTCTCAATATCTGCTTCAAACAACGGTTACGCAATTACTTGGAGTAATGGAGATAGTGGAACACCTATATATTTAGGACCTGATACAACCACCATGTATTTTGTGACGGCTACCAACCCAAGCTGTGGAACCGCAACCGACAGTATTACTAT
>JAUHXX010000261.1 GCA_030426825.1 Bacteroidia bacterium
TCATCACACCACACAATAAAATAACTATCTGGCTGTAACATGAAATTTGGGAATGACCATTTAATGAGGTTGCCGCTTTCATCAGAAAGATGATAGTCTGCTAGGTTTACAGCCGCATCAGAACTATTATACACTTCAACCCAATCATCATAATCTCCATTTAAGTCAGCTTGAATCGTTGAGTTAGTAGCAGATAATTCATTGATGATGCGATCCTTTTTAGGACTCAAATGATAGAATTCATATTCAGCTCTAACAGGAGAAAATGCACCCGCATTCGCATTGTCGGCATAGAAATAATACTGCATGTCGGTTCCCAAAATTGTGATGTCAATTCCATAAGTGCCATCTCCCGCAGCACCGTCATTATGAGTCCCATCATCAAACATTGGAGCTTTGGTGAATACATCAAATTCGTTATAGCGATAACCTAGTGTTAATGAATTGGCATTTGACGCATCTGCAGTTATATTAATTAATGAGAATGGGTTAGGTTCAACAGGAACATTGATATTTGAAATAGAGGGCTGAAGAGCTTGGAATTCTGGGATTCCGTTAAGATATGTTTCTCTGTTAGACATTAAATTTTCAAGACCTAAACGCAATTCCCATCCTGAGCCAACATTATCGGTAATATTATCCTGAAATTCTTGATAGGTGTATTCCAGATATTGTTCGTTTTGAACAACTGGAGCAATTAAATCACTCATAAATTGAGCCCGTTGCAAATAATAATTGTTGCTGATATTCTCTTCCATTATTGTTTTATAATGTGCAGTGTACATTCTCTTGTATTTATCAATACTTAAAAGTTGGCTAATCAATGGTCTAAAATTCGTTGCTGAGATATGTATGTACGGGTCTTGCTCTATTAAGTCTGTCTCACCTCCAGGCCAAATTCCAGTTCCATTCCATAATAAACCGGCAAAGGACATATTTACATCCCATAAAATGATGCTCCAGCGTCCGTTATCCATTTGATAGATGTAGAAATTATGAGCAAATGCAGTATATCCATCATTGTGAACCAGCGCACTGCTTAATGCCAAGAACCATAAGGCACGATCAACATCTAAATGTTGCTCTATGGTGTTCGGATTGTTCTCTAATTCATAAGTCAGTGCTTGCAAGGCCGTTAGTCCTCCAATCGATTTTTGGTCATACAAAGTGTCGTAAGCCATGGTGTCAGGATGATAAGCTAAATTAGAATTGTCTCCAAATAGTTCAAACGAAACCGGGTCGCATTTAAAAAAGGGATTATTACTCGATCCGAAATGCTCATTCAAAAATTCATTGTCGATAGATTCAGTATTTGTATAAATCCCAATAAAATTACCGTTGATAGATAATTCAACGAAACTAGCTCTAGGACAATCCATGTATTGATTAGCTATTTCATAGGTCAAAGCCTCACGAACCATTGAAGGGTCCGTATAGCAGTTTGCCAATTTTATTTTATCCTTTCCTTGAAATTCCTGTCCGGGAATAGTGTAGTTCAAATCGATATTAAACGGATTCTTAACCTTGCTCGTATCCATTGAGCTGTTACCTTTATAGCGCACTCCACAACTGTCGAATTGACTGCCATTGATGGTAACGTCTGCTAAAATTCTTTCTGTTCCCGAACCTGTTCCGCTATTTAATGAGGCCAAAGAGTCTAGTTGATAATCCCAATCAGCATCATAGAAATTAATGTTCACCGTGTGAATTTGGTTGATATCAAAAATAGATTGCCCGAATGAAATCGATCCTAATAAAAGGAAAGAGTAGAGTGGAAGTAGTTTTATGCTCATGGTGAAGTATGTTAACTCAAAGTTAAGATAATCAACGAATTGTAGAAAACAAAGGTTTGGTAAAAACAAATCCCCTTTCTAAACGAGTTAAAAAGGGGATTCCATGAAAAAATCTACTACTGCTTACAAAATGCTGTTGCAAGAGCGTAAAGCACAAATGTAACTAAGAATTTAATTGAATGGTGGAATTTAACCTTCTTTAACCAGATATTAACTTTTGTTTGGAAGGGTTTGTTTGCAAATAAATGACGAACTGAAGTAACGGCCAGGCTAAAGGATCCAGGTTAAGACTCAGTTTCAGAGAATTGTATTTGTCATATTTTGATTGGAATTTTACCGTCAATTCGAATTGCTCTATGGCTGCATCTTCCCAAAGTATGGTATATTGATTTCCTCGTCTTCTGTGATGAATTCCTTGTCTGGATAATTCGAATTCATTGGTTTCTATTCTGTTTGACTTACTCAATAAATCAATCCAAGAAATGATAATAGGACGTACACATAAATTATCGACAGCGTTTAAAATGAGTTCATATATTGATTCAGCATTTTTTTCTCCTGTACCGAAGGGACGACCAAAAATGATGTTATCGCCAACAAGCGCTCCTTCTTTATATAGGCCAATTTCAAAAGAAGTATGTGCGGTTATACCATTGACTTTGGAGATTGATTTGGCGTATGTTACTCCTGCTATTTTAGATAGATCATGAGTAATGCCATTCCATTCTAACGTTTCATTTGTAATTTTTATGGTTTTGTTTTTGCCAAAAATTCCTGTATCAAATTCTTGTAAGATATTGACAGAATAATTGGGTGGAGGATTAAAGTCGGCTTTTAGCGAACTAATTTGTTCCTGAATTTCAGATTCAATGCGGTCCAGCCTTTTTTTGGTAATGTTTAGTTCTCGCAAATATTTAATCACCTCTATTTCAAAACGTGAATCAAAAGAAAATTCAATTTTTATTTGTGAAGAAATAAAAAATCTTAGCAGGTTATTATCAACCGCATCAGATTCGATCTCATAGCATGTAATTTCATTGTAAAGCAAAGCAGTGCTTTGTCCAGTTGCATTCAGTCTGATTTCCATCCCCTTTGGATGTCCGATCAGTGAAATTAACTCACCCTTCATGGGTTTAGCTTGGTTTTGATCAAAACCAGTAATTCCTGAATGGTAATTGAGTTTATCAATGAGATTAGGGAATTCTGAAAACAAACCTTTTTTTCCAATTCTTGCCCTTATTTCTTTGCGTTTAAGAATTTGCATATCCAAAAATAAAAAAAAGCCCAGTCACTACTGACCAGGCTTTTTCGAAAAACTTTTACGATTTATTTTTTAACGATAGGAATTGAGATGTCATCTCCTGATCCGTTAATTTTGATCAAATAAGTTCCATTATCAAAATCAGAAAAATCCAATTCAATCAGTTTGGTCATTGGTGCTAGATTCAATTCAGAGTAAACTAATTTTCCGGCAACGTCATAAATGTTCAGGTCGATAGATTCAACTGAACCATCTAATGTGATTTTCACGAAATCTGCAGTCGGGTTAGGGAATACTTCCACGTTACCAAAACTCAATTCAGAAATACTGACATTATTAATAGTCGTGCATGCCGAAGTGTCGGAACACGTACCATCTGAAATAATGACTGCGTAATCTCCATTTACTTCAGGAGTAAAACTTTGATTTGTTTCTCCAGGTAAAGCAACATGTCCAGGACATTCAACCCACTGGTAAGTCATTCCACTTGCTGTGGCCATAAATGTTCCGTTAGAAATTGAAGTGGATACATCTAATGGGGCTCCTTCGGTTAGGGTAACACTTAAATTGGTGACACAACCTCCAGCGTCCATTACGGCTACATTGTAGGTTCCAGCTGGTAATCCAGTAACATCTTCTGAATCGTCAAAATCTCCTGTTCCATCAATATCCCAGTCGTATGTGAATGGTGCAGTTCCTGTTACGGTTAAATCTATTTCACCAGTTGATGCTCCATTACAAACAATATTGGTGATTGCCTCTTGCACTGAGGGGGCTGTACAAGGCGTGTAATCTACCGTTACTCTGAAATAGACATCATTCGTTGTTGGAAAATGATCAAATTGATTAACCATTGAGGCATTCGTAAAATCCACCATAAACGTATTTGTACCAGACGGCACATAACTAGATGGTGAAATGCTCCAGGTATTATTGATACTTCCTCCTGAGCAATTAATAGCTGTTCCATTAACCACATTGCCGCTCGCAGTTGTGTTTAATGTAGTTGGGTGCGATCCCCCACCATCTGTGATGGTATTGTAAAATTCAATATCAATTGATGAAGGAGTTCCTGATCCAGTACTTGTCCACGAAAATCCCCAGGTGTTATTGATAGCCATTTGCTTGGCTTCCTCGGGTCCTGTAAATGGAGCCGAACAGATATCACCACTTGTGAGTTCAAGACCTATAAAATCTGCAGGTACAATATCGTAAACAACGATTTGCGAATTGGCGCTTACACTAATTAAAAGTGCTAAAGCCATTAAAGAGTAAAGTTTTTTCATATTAATAGTTTTGTTCAAGTTAAGATTTTTATCCATTAAATCCGAGAAATATGATTTTACCTGTGTAAAAATTAACTGAATTTCAGGCTTTTGTACTGCTTATGGAAAATCCCATCTTGCTCTAAATCCACGGCAGTCGAAATGCAGATTCATAGATCCAGGATATAGGCCCAAACCTCCGTTATTACCAACTATTGATTGCAACATTTCATAAACAATCATTTTATCTGTTTGATTACTTTCTCCATCTCCGTTAATATCATCAACGCCAATATCAATTGCCTTCCCAAACATGTGTTGACTATATGATGCGCCATTGACGTCTGCATTTTTTTGAGGATGACGGTGAGCTGTTCGAATATGGAATCCATATTTGTTATATCCTTGATTATCTAAGTCGTGAATCAGAGAGAGCATCATGTATAATACTTTTTTGTCAACTAACCAATATTGTTCGAATTCTGGATAAGGATCTTGTTTAAAAGCTTTGTAATAGTCGTCATGAGGAATAAAATCTCTTACGGTGAAGCAGCCAACAACTTTGCGGTCTATTTGGGTACCCAATATTTTGTAAAAATCTCTGTTTTTAAGTTCCTTGTGAAATTTATTTTCGGGATGAGAGTAGCTTTTGTAGCGTTCATCTAAATCATTATAATTGACTTGTTCAAATTGATCAAGAACTGAATCTATCCCCGATTTGGTCAGAATATCTTCTTGTTGATTTTTGATGGACTCAATTTTCTCTTTTTCGCTTTTATGGCAACTAAAAATCAGGCAACAGAAGGCCATGTAAAGAAATGTTTTCATGTGTGTAGGTTTTTGTGAGACAGTAAGTTAAGGGGGTGCTGAGCTGGAAAAAGTTAATAAAAGTTATAGCTGAACTTATCTAAGAAACTTTAACTTAAAAAAACTTAAATTCATTTTTGATTAATCGTGATTACTCCTTGAATTCTGGTATTTTTGATTTATCCAAGCAGATAAAAAAATATTTTCCCTTGCTCAATTGACGCAATCACTTGAGAATTTCATTCTTTCAAATTTTGGATCCA
>JAUHXX010000262.1 GCA_030426825.1 Bacteroidia bacterium
ATAAATGGAAGCAAACGAATGTTTTGAGCCAAAAGCAAAAAGGATTTGTTGCAGTAATTGTGAAGATCAGAAATGGGAATATCTCCTCAGATGAAGCTAGAATTTTAGCAGAAATTGTTTCTACTTATTCTAGTGATGCTGCTCGAATCACCATTGAGCAAAACATTTTGATTCGATCTATCCCTGAACAATACTTGGCCAATCTTTATAACAGATTATCAAACTTGGGATATGCAGATTTCGGAGCAAACGCCATTACAGATATCACAGCATGCCCAGGAACCGACACGTGTAATTTAGGGATAACAGGTACTTATATAGCGGCAACTGAAATTGAGCAACTGTTGTACTCAAAATATGAATCGCTTATTCTTGAAGGAGACATCAATATAAAAATGAGTGGCTGCATGAATTCATGTGGACAGCATTCAGTTTCAGATATCGGATTTCATGGATCAACCATTAAAAAAGATGGTTTAACCTATCCGGCACTTCAAGTATTATTGGGAGGTGCAAATTACGGAAATGGTGAATCGAGATTTGGAGATAAAGTAATTAAAGTTCCCTCAAAAAGGGTGTTGAGTGTAATCACTATTGTTTTAGATGATTATCTAAAAAATAGAACTAATGATGAGAAGTTCAATGCCTATTATTTGAGAAGAGAAAAGATCTATTTCTATGACTTATTGAAGGATGTCGCAGATGTAGAAGTTTCGAATGAAGATGAATTGTTGGATTGGGGGGCATCAGAAAAATTCAAACCAGAAATCGGAATTGGAGAATGTGCTGGAGTCAAAATAGATTTGGTCACCACACTCTTATATGAAGCTTATGAGAAAGTAGAAGAAGCGCAATATTTCATAGAGCAAGGAAAGTATCGAGATGCTGTTTATACTGCCTACTCTTCGCTTATTCAATCGGCTAAATCTTTCTTGGTGAAGAACGGTCAAAAAACCAATTCTAAACATCAGATTTCAGAGGCCTTTGAAGCGTATTATCCATTGATTAAAAGCAAGTTTTTGGCTTCAAGTTTTAAAGAATTATTGAACGAAAAAGAAACAGATATAAACAAAAAGTTCGCTAGAGAATTTGTGCAGCAAGCTGAGCAGTTTCACCTGGCTATTGATGAACTGATTAAAAATATTAAAGATGAAAAGTAAATTAACATTAGTAGGTGCAGGTCCGGGTGATAAAGACCTCATCACATTTAAAGGAATAAAGGTTTTACAAAGAGCAAATGTAGTGCTGTATGATGCCTTGGTGAGCTCAGATATTTTGGACTTCATTAAACCAAATGCCATCAAAATTTTTGTGGGCAAAAGAGGGGGTAAGCCTTCATTTTCTCAAGAAAAAATCAATCAACTTATCGTTTCTTATGCATTGATTTATGGTGAGGTGGTTCGATTAAAAGGAGGAGACCCTTTTATTTTCGGAAGAGGTTATGAAGAAATCGCTTTTGCCGAAAAAAATGGTTTAGAAACAGAAGTTGTTCCTGGAATTTCTTCATCTACAGGATTAACTGCTATCAATAATATTTCACTTACTCAAAGAGGAATTTCAGATGGATTCTGGGTCTTAACTGCTTCAAAAGTTGGAGACGGATTCAACAACGATATCGTCTTGGCGGCTCAATCTAATTCAACTGTAGTCATATTAATGGGCGTTCGAAAACTGCCGCAGATTGTTGATGTATTCAAAGGGTATGGGAGGTATGAATTACCCGTACTCATTATTCAAAATGGTTCTCGACCAGATCAAAAACTAGTGCGCGGAAATATTAGTACGATCACTTATTTAGCAGAACAGTCTGAGGTGGCAGCTCCAGCAATTATTGTTGTAGGGGAAGTGCTGAACCAAACATCAGAACAAGAAATTGTGAACCAAACCGCATCCTATTTGAATTAAAGTTGACACAAGATGGTTTGTTCGAGTGTTCTGGAATGAAATGATAGAATGTATCGAGAACATAGACCATCTAAAATCTAAAAACATGAACGAACTATTTCCCATATTCATAAAAGCTGATCAAGTAAAGATTTTACTAATCGGAGGAGGTGAGATTGCCGAAGAGAAATTACACTTTTTACTGAAATCTTCCCCAAAAGCTCAGGTACATTTGATTGCTGAGAAAGTGAGTATTGAAGTTAGAACAATCGTTGATGCTGCTGCTAATGTTAAGTTGTCAGTTCGGTCTTTCAGAGATACTGATTTGAATAAGAAACACTTGGTGATTGCTGCAACTAATAATCCAGAATTAAACGATCACATTAAGTATCTGGCAAATTCAAAAAGTATTCTGCTCAATGTGGCTGATAAATCAGCTTTATGTGATTTTTATTTAGGAGGAATTGTCACGAAGGGGGACTTGAAATTGGCCATATCCACCAACGGAAAGTCGCCTGTTCTAGCGAAAAGATTAAGACAGTTTTTTGAAGCTGAGTTGCCCGATTCGTTGGATGAAGTGATCGGTGAACTTCAATCTTTAAGATTAAAATTAAATGGAGGGTTTGAGAGAAAATTAAAAACATTAAATGAACTAACAAAAGAACTGGTCAATAAGTGAATGTCAGTCTGAGCCTGTCGAAGACAGAATGAACGGTCTTTGGCTTTTCCTTCGACAAGCCTGTCTGCCGACAGGCAGGCGCAGGATGACAGCCAAAAAACAAAATAATGGAAACAATTGAATTAAATACTGAACTAGAATTGAAGTTGGCTGCGTTAGAAAAGAAGATTGGCAACACACCTCTTTTCGACTTTTCTGAATTGCTTTCAAATGCGAATGTTAAACTATTTGCAAAGCTTGAATGGAAGCAGTTAAGCGGATCGGTAAAAGCAAGAGCGGCTTTTGGTATTATTAAATCTGCTATTGAATCAGGTGAACTGGACGAGCACAAAGTTTTGTTAGATGCTTCTAGTGGTAATACCGGAATTGCTTATGCTACTATTGCCAAAGAATTGGGTATTCCATTCACGCTCGTATTGCCCGAAAATGCAAGTCAAAAACGTAAGGATATTCTTAAAGAATTGGGAGCGAAAATCATTTACTCTTCACCATTTGAAGGAACAGATGGAGCGCAGATTGTTGCAAAAGAAATTTATCAAGCAGAACCAGCGCTCTATTTCTATGCAGATCAGTACAACAATGAGGCAAACTGGAAAAAACATTTTGAATCTACTGCACCAGAAATCTGGGGACAAACAAAAGGTAAGGTGACTCATTTTGCCGCTTCTCTTGGGACGACAGGTTCATTCGTAGGAGTAGGTAAATATTTGAAAATGCAATCAGATGAAGTCTGTCTTGTCCAGATGCAGCCCGACTCACCCATGCATGGATTAGAAGGTTGGAAGCATCTGGAAACGGCGAAGATTCCTGGAATTTTTGACCGTGAATTAGCCGATAAAAATGTAGAGGTAAGTTCTGAAGCGGCTCTAAAAATGATTCAGACGGTTTACCAAAAATTTGAATTAAAATTAAGTCCGTCTTCGGCAGCAAGTTTAGTTGGCGCAAAACAAATAGCTGAGGCATTAAACGAGGGATTGGTGGTTACCATTTTAGCAGATGACGGATCAAAATACGAAGAGGTTTATCAAAATCTCGGTTTAAAACTTTAAGAAATATGAAAGCAACAGTAGAAGAATATTTAGACTTAAGTGTAGTCGACATTACGAAAAAAGAGCAAGTTGAGTTAAGGTATAACGAAGCCATAGAAGCAGAATTAGTACAAGTAGCGAGAAACGGATATCCATATGAGATCGCCGGCTTTTTACTCGGAAAGAAATCAGAAGATGCAGATTTGGTATCCGAAGTTTATCCAGTTGAAAATGTAGCAAAAGAACAAGAACGAAAGTTTGAAATTCATGGTCTTGATTATCTCAAGGTAGAAGCTTACGCCTTGGAAAATAAGCTAGATGTAATTGGTATTTATCATTCGCATCCTGATTATCCAGCTATTCCGTCTAAACACGATTTAGAATTTGCGCAAAGTGTTTTTGCGTACGCAATCGTTTCGGTAGATGGGAATGGAGATACCCTCATTAACTCTTGGAAGAAATCAAATAAAAAATTTATTCAACAATCAATATTAATTAGATCATAGACCGCTCTCTCGGCTGAACCGAGATCGCTGATAGATTATAGATCGTTCCCGTGGGTCACTCTTAGATTAAATTTTGCAAGATAAAATCTAAGAGTGAATGGAATGAACGGTCTAGAGTCTATGAGCGAAGCGGTCTAGAATCAAAATAAAAATAACAATGCTAAAACTTGTAGATAGAATAGGGCAATATGAGAGTTTGCTGTTGAGGTTTGGGAAGCCAAGTCTAACAGTGAACGAAGTGAACGGTCTTGTGTCTAGAAGCGAAGCGATCTAAAATCTAAGAAATGGCAACTATAATTATTCCAACGCCTTTACGTAAATTTACAGATAACAAGGCGAAGATTATTACTTCTGGTAAGTCGGTGGGTGAATCAATTACTCAATTAGGAGAATTGCACCCCGATTTGAGTAAACATCTTTTTAAACAGTGTGGAACTCTTCAATCGTTTTTGAAAATTTATGTGGGCGATAGAGATATCAAATCCCTAAAAAACGAAGAAACTCCCGTGAAAGATGAAGACGTAATTAGTATAATTCCGGCAATTGCTGGAGGAAAAATTTAGAGTATAGATCGTTCACTTTGTTCACTGCAAGATTATAGATCGTCCCGAAGTTTCGGGACTTTCAGATGAAGTCTTGCAAGACAAAATCTAAAAGTGAATGAAATGAATGGTCTTTTATCTAGCAGTTCCGACTTGTCGGAACGGTCTAAAATCTAAAAGAAAATGAGTGATATTAAATTTTCAAAAGAAGAACTTGAACGATACAGTCGTCATTTAATTATTCCTGAATTCAATATTGAAGGTCAGAGAAAGTTAAAGGCGGCGAGAGTTTTAGTCATAGGGACAGGCGGCTTAGGAGCGCCTTTGCTACAATATTTATCGGCTGCAGGTGTTGGTACAATTGGTATTGTAGATTTTGATGTGGTTGAAGATTCAAACCTTCAAAGGCAAGTGTTGTTTACGCAGGCAGATATTGGTCGACCGAAAGTTGAAGCGGCTAAAGAGCGAATTCAAGCTCAGAATCCACATATCAAAATCAATACATACAACACTACTTTTACTTCCGGAAACGCAATTGAAATTGCCTCAAATTATGACGTAATAGCAGATGGAACGGATAATTTTCCTACGAGATATTTGGTGAATGATGTCTCCGTGTTACTGAAAGTACCGAACGTATACGCATCTATATTCAGATTTGAGGGGCAAGTAACGGTCTTTAATTACGGGGATGCACATGGCAATACCGGACCAAATTATCGAGACCTTTTTCCAGAACCACCA
>JAUHXX010000263.1 GCA_030426825.1 Bacteroidia bacterium
TCAAAATTATTAAGGTACATAGTGATGATTTCTTCTTTGGTGTAAGATCTTTCAAGACGTACAGCAAGAATGTTTTCACCAAATTTTTGCTCAAGTCGTTCCATTTTATTCTTCGAAACCCCTCCATTAACAGTGTCAGTTACTGTATACAAGAGTTTAGCTAATTGCTGAGTAATGGTACTGGCTCCACCACCATCTCTACCGGTAGCACCTTTGACAATAGCACGGCCCAGACCTTCAAAATCAACACCGGCGTGCTCATAATAACGTTCATCCTCTGTAGCGATTAATGCGTTAATTACAAAAGGAGAAATTTTGTTGTAGTCAACACTTTTTCTATTGACGCTCCAAAATCTACCCATCTCAACACCGTCAGATGAATAAATAATTGATGCCTGTTTATCTGGTGGATTAGCTAGCTCTTCGTGGGATGGAATGTTGTCGCTAGCCACATAAAGCCCCATAATAATTGCAAATAATGGAATGAATGCTCCAATCCATACAACAATAATAATGGTTCTTCTTAACCCTTTTTTTAGTTTAGTCGAATCATCTTCAACCTTCTTTTTTTTAAAGAGTTTACTGAAAAAATTACCTTTTGATTTTGTTTCTTTCTCCATCTCAACTTTGATGAATTGGTAAATTTAAAAAAATTAAGAGCATCAGTTGAATTTCTGCGTTATAAGAACAGAAAAACTTATTAACTACACGAATGCAGTAAGCATTTATATCCGTTGAGAGATTATTCGTTGAAAGAGTTCAAGAAAAATTATTTCTTCTTACTATTCTTAATGAATTGCTCAATAGCCATTGACATACTAGGGGCTTGAGGCATAGGAGCATGAATATCTAATCTTAAGTTATTCTTTTTTACTGCATTCGCTGTAGTAGGTCCAAATGCAGCAATTTTTGTTCCGTTTTGCTTAAAATCAGGGAAGTTTTTGAGTAAAGACTCAATTCCAGATGGACTAAAAAAGACCAAAAGATCATACTTAACATCTTCTAGATCTGATAAGTCAGATGCGACTGTTCTATACAAAACTAATTTTGAGAAATTTACTCCGTTTTCTTCAAGTGTATCAGGTATGCGTTGTCTTAAAATATCAGAACAAGGCAATAAAAATTTTTCATCTTTATGCTTTTTCAGGACTTCGATCAAGTCGTTGATATTTTGTTTACCAAAGAAAATTTTTCTTTTTCTGTAAACGACATATTTTTGTAGGTAATAAGCAACTGCTTCTGACATGCAAAAATATTTCATTGCATCAGGAACTTTAAATCTAGTTTCCTCAGAAATTCTAAAAAAATTGTCAACCGCGGTTTTACTTGTTAAAATAACAGCCGTGTGTTTGCTCAACTCAACTTTTTGATCTCTGAATTCACGTGTTGTAACGCCTTCAATATTAATAAAAGGTCTAAAATCAATTTTTAATTTGTACTTATCCGCAAGGTCAAAGTAAGGTGACTTTTCGCTTTCTGGTTTCGGTTGAGAAACTAAGATTGTTTTAACACTCATAAATCCTTCCACTATTAGTTTAATCCCTTGAAGTTGTTGGTTAAACCGTAGATTAAAACGACTAACGGCAACAATTCGAGCGTGCAAAGATACAAAATAATATATAACACTGGTACTCTTGCCTTAAGAGCTCTTAGTAAAGATTGCGCTTCCCTGGTTAAGACTAGCAAGCTTATTATGACGGCCAAACCGATTGAGATGTACTCTTGCCAAGTAGCTGATAAAAAATGGGTTGCGAATAAAATAAACGTCAACAGTATTCCACCGATTTGAAAAAATATAAAATGATTGTAAACATGTTCTAGTATACCATTCTTTGTTTGTGTCAAATACGAAATGGACATTACTACTGCCCATTTTAAAAGGCTTGCCCCAAGTAAAACAGAAAAAAGTAGCAAAGCGCCAATACTGTGTTCACCAAAAGCAAGATGACTAATTAATAGCGCTAAACTAGTAAAATAGGTAAGTGTCAATAGAATAGAGGAGGTACTGCTTAATTTTAAATCTTCTTGAACATTTTGGTTTAGCTGCCTGTTAATGATAGCAGTGGTGAATAATGATTTAAAATAATTTTGATTACTTGTTTTAGCAATGGCGAAAAAAATGAGGTTAATTCCAATGAAAAGCCAAAAAACGAACTCATAATCCAAATCTAATGGAATTTGATCACTTAATGTTGAATTTGAAATGAATTGCTCCTGCATCTTATCGCAAAAATAAGAGAATTTAATGGCCATTCATCAAATCACCGTCAAACATATATATAACGATTCCTTTTTTTCATGTTAAATTCCATACATTTGCCTCATCAAAAATTTACCTTAAAGAATATGGCTAGCGATTTATATACACATCCTGACTATTATAACATGGATGATTTGCTTTCTGATGAACACAAATTAGTCAGAGATGCTGCAAGAGCATGGGTGAAAGAAAATGTTTCACCTATCATTGAAGATTATTATGAACGAGCAGATTTTCCTGCACATTTAGTTAAAGGACTCGGAGAAATAGGTGCTTTTGGGCCTTATATTCCTGCCGAATATGGTGGGCCAGGTTTGGATCAAATTTCATATGGCTTATTAATGCAAGAATTGGAAAGATGTGATTCTGGTTTAAGATCAACATCTTCTGTTCAAAGTTCTTTGGTAATGTATCCAATTTGGAAATACGGGAATGAAGAACAACGTAAAAAGTACCTGCCGAAATTAGCTTCAGGTGAATTTTTAGGGTGTTTTGGTTTGACAGAGCCTGATTATGGCTCAAACCCTGGTGGGATGATTACCAATTTTAAGGATATGGGTGATCATTATTTGTTGAACGGTGCAAAAATGTGGATTTCAAATGCTCCTCTTTCTGATGTGGCTGTAGTTTGGGCCAAAGATGAATCAGGAAGAATTCACGGTTTAATCGTGGAAAAAGGGATGGAAGGATTTTCTGCTCCTGAAATGAAAGGAAAACATTCTTTAAGAGCTTCTATTACTGGAGAATTAATTTTTGATAATGTGAAGGTGCCAAAAGAAAACTTATTGCCTAATAAATCAGGCTTAGGTGCGCCGCTTGGTTGTCTTGATTCTGCTAGATTCGGAATCGCTTGGGGAGCAATAGGTGCAGCAATGGACTGTTACGACCAAGCGTTGAGATACTCAAAAGAAAGAATTCAATTTGATGTACCAATTGGTGCATTTCAATTGACTCAAAAGAAATTGGCGGAGATGATTACTGAAATCACAAAAGCCCAATTGCTAACTTTTAGACTTGGTCAATTAAGAAATGACGGGAAGGCAACTTCAGCTCAAATTTCAATGGCGAAGAGAAATAATGTTGATATGGCTTTGAAAATCGCTCGAGAATCAAGACAAATATTAGGCGCAATGGGAATTACTAATGAATTTTCAGTAATGCGTCACATGGCGAATCTTGAATCAGTAATTACATATGAAGGTACGCATGACGTTCATTTATTAATTACAGGAATGGATATTACTGGAATTCCAGCGTTTAAAAGAGATTTACCGCAATAAGATAAAACGATAGTTATAGTAAAGGCCTTCTTGTTAAATCAAGGAGGCCTTTTTTTATCACTGTTTATAACCATTTAACCTTATTCCCGTTGAAATAATTGCAAGACATTACGAAATTTAACCCCTTGAAATTCCTTGTTCCCGCAATATTAGTTTTTTCTCTATCGATTGGATTTGGTCAAAATCGCAAAGAAATGAATGCGTTTAAAATGAACGCTCAAATAACCGTGGATGGTGAGTTGAACGAGAATGTCTGGCTTTCCTCTGAGGTGGCCGCTGACTTTATTCAAAATACTCCAGTTGCAGGTGAAGCCTCTATGCGAAAAACAGAGGTGCGACTAGTTTATGATAATTCAGCAATATATGTTGGTGCGACTATGTATGACGAGCGTGACTCAATGACCATGACCTTATCTCAAAGAGATGACTTAGGAAATGCAGATTGGTTCGGAGTGATTTTTGACCCCTATAATGCAGGAACTATTGGTTTTGCTTTTTTGGTGACTTCTGCCGGTGTTCAAATTGATGAGTTGCATGATGTTGAAAATATTGACGCGAATTGGAATGCTGTGTGGAAGAGCGCAGTTACCATTCATGAAGATAAATGGGTGGCTGAAATCAAAATTCCTTTTTCAGCTTTAAGATTCTCAAAAGAAAATCAGAACGACTGGGGAATCAACTTTGCACGTAACATTCGCAGAAATAGAGAGGAATCTTATTGGAATGATTACGACCCTACTCGCCGAAATTTGATTTCGCAATTAGGCAAACTGAAAGGAATTAAAGATGTGGATTCACCACTCCGACTCGCTTTTTCGCCTTACGTGTCTGGATATATTGAAAATTATGATGGCAATACTGCATATAACTATAACGGCGGAATGGATCTCAAATGGGGAGTTAACGAGGCATTTACCTTGGACATGACGCTTATTCCAGATTTTGGTCAAGTTCAATTTGATAATCAAGTGTTGAATACCTCACCCTTTGAGGTACGATTTAATGAGCGAAGACAATTTTTTACAGAAGGTACTGAGCTTTTTAATAAGCCTGGCGGTACTTTCTACTCAAGAAGAATTGGAGGGAGACCGTTGAACTCAGGAGCTGTTTTTTCTGATCTAGATTCAAACGAGATAGTAACCTCTAATCCAGCAACATCTCAATTGTTGAATGCCACCAAGCTGTCGGGACGAACCAAAAAAGGTACAGGTGTAGGTGTGTTTAACGCCGTTACAGGAAGGATGGATGCTGAAATTCAAGATACCCTTACCGGAGAAAAGAGATTGTATCGCACGGGTCCGTTGAGTAATTATAATGTATTTGTAATTGATCAAAATTTAAAGAACAATTCATCTATTGCTTTGACCAATACCAATGTATGGAGAGAAGGATTTGCATATGATGCCAATGTTATTTCAGGAGTTGTTGATATTTATACCAATGAACAGCAATACAACTTTTGGGCTGTTGGTAATATGTCTCAAATTATTAACGAAGACAGTTCTGATTTAGGTCATCAAGTAATCACCGGTATTGAGAAATCAGGAGGTAATTTAAAAGGAGGAATTACCTATACCGAAATCGGAAAGAGTTACAATCCGAATGACTTAGGGTTTAATACTGTAACAAACCTTAGGACGGTAAGAGCGTGGGGAAGCTACAATATTTACAAACCGTTTTGGCGATTTTATAGATTTTGGTCATCTGCATCAGTTCAGTATGCGAGCCTTGTTAAACCAAATGTGTTTTCATCTGTAGCAATTGACGGAAATGTAGGAGGAAGTTTCCGAAACTTCTTAGCAGCCGGCTT